>DATMLG010000291.1:0-5340 GCA_035570675.1 Verrucomicrobiia bacterium
AAGGAGAATGCCACCTAAAATGAATGGCGCAATAATCCACATAACCATCAATGCAGCCCAACGCAAAGATCTGAGCCACCGCCGACTCGTGACTCGAACTGCATTTCCTAAATTGGTTGGCGTTCGGCGTTCCCGTCGTCACCGGGGCTTCGCCGCATCATAAGAGATGCGCCAGAGCGTGCCGTTGCCGTCCTCGGTCACCAGCAGCGCGCCATCATGCGCCACCGTCACGCCCACCGGCCGGCCCCAGACATTGCGGTCGTCCATCACAAAGCCGGTGAGGAAGTCGTCGTATTCGCCGGTGGGAACGCCGTTTTCAACCCGCACGCGCACGACCTTGTAGCCGGTGCGCAAACTGCGATTCCAGGAGCCGTGGAAGGCCGCAAAGGCATCACCGCGATATTCCGCGGGAAATGCCGCGGCGCCATTCGTGGCCGTGTAAAAGGTCATCTCCAACGAAGCCGAATGGGCCTGCACCGGCACATCCGGGACGATGGCCTTTCCGGCAAGATCCGGGCGTTCACCGGCATGACGGGGGTCTTCATGGTTGCCCATGTAATACCAGGGCCAGCCGTAATATCCGCCTTCTTTCAGGCGGGTGATATAATCCGGCACCAAATCATCGCCCAAGCCGTCGCGTTCATTCGTGGAGACCCACAAATCGCCCGTGTCCTGGTTTACCGCGAGCCCCACACCGTTGCGCACGCCGGTCGCAAAAGCGTGGAGAGGTTCCTGGCCCTCGGGGTCGGTGACCAGAATGTTGGCGCGGCGGGTTTCACTGCCCCAGTCCGCACCGAGTCCGTGTTCCGCCTCCCAACTCTGAATCTCTGCCGGCGTTTTTTTGGCCACGCCCTCGCCGACGTTTGAGCCGGAGCCGACCGAAATGAACATGCGCTTGCCGTCGCGCGAAAACGCCACGTCGCGCGTGCTGTGGCCGCCGGTGGTGTCGGACAAGTGTGGAACGATGACCTGTTTTTCACCGCGCACCTTGAGATCACCATTTTGATAGGGCAGGCGAACCACCGAATTATTATTTGCGACATAAATCCATTGCGGATTGTCGCCAGCGGGATAGAAAGCGATGCCAAACGGCCGGTCGAGCCCATCCGCGAAAATCTGGTTTTCCGAGGGAGCCTCCGCGCCGTCTGCAGCGCGGAGCACGCGGATGCGATTCCGGCCCGTTTCCGAAATGAAAATATCGCCATTGGGGGCCATGCGGAGCAAACGCGGATTGGACAAACCGGAGGCAAACAAGCGGACGTTAAATCCGGCGGGAACCGACAACACGGCGTTGGCCGGCTGGGCGACCACCTGCGGACCATTCCCGGAAGAAGCGGTTTTAAAAGGCGGCGGCAAATCCGCCACGATGATGTGGTGTTTGGCCCCCGGGGCGGCGTGCTGCCAGGCGCCGGGATCATTTTCGACCGTGGAAGGTGCCACCTGCACAACGCTGGCGGTGGGGGTGACGCCGGCGGGAACGTTCAAGGTTGCAAGATAGGCAATCACATCACCGCGAGTCGCGGCATCCGGAATGGGCATCGGCATGGTGGTGCCGGGAACCGCGGTCATCGGGGCGGTGAGGAAATGTTCGAGGCTGGCCGAATCCCAGGTAATCCCGGATTCACCCAGGGCCTTCGAGTAATTGAAACCGAGGCCGGTCCCGGCGCGCCGGCCCACAATGCCAACGAGGCTTGGGCCTTGTTTGACGATGACCGTGTTTCCCGGTCCCAAACTGGTGGTGTGACAAATGGCGCAGTACTGCTGAAAATAAGTCTTTCCCCGGTCAGGATCCGCTGTCGGGGAAATCTGGGCCACGGCCCTGCCCCCCGCGGCGAGGGCGGATATGATGAGAATGCCCGAAAGGAGCGCATTGCTGTTTCTGAAATCTTGGTGTCTTTTCATGTTCAGTCGATGGTTTGCGTTTCAGCAACTATTATCATGATTTTAGAAATTGTCACATAATTCAGCACGCCCGGAGTATCGAATTCTGGCGGCGATAATTTGACAAGGGAGGGATTTGGAATAAAATCTTGGGCGTTGGTGACGGTTAGGAGGGATGAGGACGAGTCCAAAGTCCAAAATCTAAAGCCCAAAGTGGAATTGCGCGGGCAGGTTCTTTGACAATTTGGTTGAGGGTTACATCATTCAAACGTGAATTCGTTAATACCGGACGATATGCGGTCGAAGGCGGGATTAGCCGGTTGCTTAGGCGGGAATACGCGGTCGGAAAACCGGCTGCCGACCGCTTAATCCCGGATTTTCCCGCGTAATCCCGCGTAACGAGGTTTGTGAATTTTGCCGGCCGAATGGGACAATGTCAGGGACGCTGTGGAAAGCGTCCCTACCGAGCGTGGAGAAGCGCTCATCGCAGCGCAATGCCTCTATCTTTCGTAAGTGGTTGATTTCCCGCGCCTGAAAGGGGTGATAATTGGAAGTTGATAACTGGCCAATGCCCTCCCGGCCGAGAACATGGCTTGAATTCCGGGCGGAAATTTGTGGAAATGCGGGCATGATTCATCCGACGGCGATAATTCATCCGAAAGCCAGGCTGGACGGGACGGTGGAAGTGGGGCCTTATGCCGTGATTGACGCGGGGGTGTCCATGGGGCCGGGCTGCATCGTGGGGCCGCATGTGTATCTGACGGGGATGACGGAGATCGGGGCGCGGAACATTTTTCACGCTGGTTGCGTGATTGGCGGGGCGCCGCAGGATTTGAAATACAAAGGCGACCCGACGAGTCTGCGCGTGGGGGATGAGAATGTTTTCCGCGAACACGCGACGGTGAACCGGGCCACGGCGATGGGGGAGGACACGGTGGTCGGGTCGAACAATCTGCTGATGGCGAGCACGCACGTGGCGCACAATTGCGTGCTGGGCAATCGGATCATCATGGGGAACACGTCGCTGCTGGCGGGTCACGTGCTGGTGGAGGACAAGGCGATCATTTCGGGAAGCTGCCTGGTGCATCAGTTTGTGCGGATTGGCTCGCTGTCCATGATGCAGGGCGGCGCGGCCATCAGCAAGGACCTGCCGCCGTACACGGTGGCGCGGGGTTACAACAGCATTTGCGGATTGAACGTCATCGGCCTGCGGCGCATGGGCATGACGGCGGACGAACGGCTGGAATTGAAGAAGGCGTACCGGATGGTTTTCCGGGAGGGACGGATTTTACGGGAGGCGATTCAGGCGGCGCTGGCGGAATTCAAGGGAGCGGCGGCCCGGGCGATGCTGGAGTTCATGGCGGCGTCGCAACGGGGTGTTTGCGCTCATCGGAGCCGGGCGGACATGGACGACGAGGAGTGAATTGAAGGGGGAAAAGGCCCGAAAATAGGGGAAGTTGAACTTTGACGCGGGGGCGGGGTTGAAGTAGTATAGTAAACTGCAAATGGTTTCGGCATTTTCAACCTGGAAGCGCCCGGTGATGGCGGCGTTGCTGCTTTTATCGGCGCCCGGATTTACAATGGCGCAGGGCCAGAGCGCGGGGGGCGGGAGTTTGGGGTCGACGAATTTCAGGACGGCGGGCGGCGCGGAGAAGGCGGTGCCCGGGGAGGGGAAGCTGGACGGCATTGAAGACCAGCTCTTCGGCACGCACAAGCTGGACGTGTCGCTGCCCAGCGTGCCAGACGCATCGCCGCACCGGAAGCTGATGGCGACGCCGACGCCGGATGAGCGCATGAAAGAGAAAATGGACGCGCAAAAAAACTGGGTCTTCTCGTCCATGAATGAACTTAATTCGCCGCAGAACCCGGAGGATTTGGCGGGCATGCCCGAACTCGGCCCGGACGGCCGCGAGAAGCCGCGGCTTTCCGCGATGGAAAAGTATTACAACACTCTCGGCGGCGGACAGTCGTCAGTTTCCAACCGAATGTCAGACACCTTGACGATGATGTGGACCATGAAACAGCTTTCCGGGACGAACAGCCTGAGCCCCCTGATGCTTGTCTTTCCCGGCGGAGACCAGACACTGATGCAAAGCCTGATGACGCTTCCGGATCTGAACCATGCCGATGGGGACACGACCGCGCCCGATGATTCCGCCTCGCCTTCCGACGCGATGGCCGCGGCAACTGCGGCGGCGTCTGCGGACCGGGACGAGAAGCGGCGTCATGACGCTTTCGAAGAAATTCTCGGCACGGACTCCACGGCACCCGCATCGTTTGGGGGCATGAACAATTCCACGCCTTCGCAGCCGGTCAGCGCGCCCGCCTACAGTCCGGTCTATTCGCCGTCAACCGCGCCGTTCACTCCAAGCTCGTTGAGCCCGGTGACGACCGGGTTTACTCCGGCCGCGGCCGGCACTTATCATCCGTACGATGGCGGTTTGGCCGGCCCCGCGACCGGTTCCGGGGGCATGAACTATCAAAACCAGCCGGCTCTGATGCAACCGTCCAAGCCGACGCTGCCGGCCGTGCTGGATCCATTCGCGGCGAATTTTCCGAAGCGAAAATTCTGAGCCGCGCGCATCAGTCCCAGCCCAGGACGGTGACGGCCGCGCCAGAAGGCAAAGTAGTTTGAGGAGGAACGTCCACGAGACCGTTGGCCGCCGCAAGCGAGGCGAGCACATGCGAGGCCTGGGCGCCGGCGGAGCGCGTGTGGCCATCGGCATCAATGAACACGCGCGCGAAGTGACGGCGGTCGCCGGGATTTGGCAGCGGTTCGGACAGGGTGCCGCGCCGGGCGGGAAGGGCAATTTCGCGCGCGCCCTGCCAGTGAGCCAGGGCGGGCCGCACCAGCAGCAGAAAGGTGACGAACGCGGAAACGGGGTTGCCGGGCAGGGCGAAAAGAAATTTCTTCCCGCAACGCCCGAAGGCGAACGGACGGCCCGGCCGGATGGCGACCTTCCAAAAATCCAGCGCGCCGCCGAGTTGCGTGAAGGCGTCCTTGACGAAATCAGTTTCGCCCACGGAGACACCGCCGCAAGTCACCAGAACGTCGCACGATTGAAGCGCCGCTTCGAGCGCGTCGCGGGTGTCCGGCAGCGTGTCGCGAACGATGGGGAAAATGATGGGCTCGGCGCCCGCCTGCGCGGCGAGCGCCGCAAGGCCCGCACGGTTGCTCTCGTATATTTTTCCGGCAACCGCTGGCTGGCCGGCTTCGAGCAATTCCGAGCCGGTGGCCAGCAGGCCGGTGACGGGCCGGCGGCCAACCACAAGGCGGTCCAGTCCGGCGGCGGCAAGCAGGCTGAGACGGCCGGCGTTGATTCTATCGCCCGGCTCCCCGAGGACGGCACCGCGTTTCAAATCCTCGCCGCGGAAGCGGATGTTTTCCCAAGGTTTGATAGACTCGACGAATTGCACAAAGCCCGGCGCGGCGGCATCGAGCCGGGAATCTTCCTGCAT
>DATMLG010000292.1:0-17559 GCA_035570675.1 Verrucomicrobiia bacterium
GTCCTCCAACGCCGCGCTGATCGCCATGACGCTGCTGTTGCTTTTGTGAGCTGTCGCTATGTAAATCGTCGCCTCGGCGATGGGAATCTGCGCTTCGGGCCAGCCCACAAATTCCGCGGCCTGATTGGCGGTATTGGCCAGCACCAGCGCCATCGGGTCCGCGAGGCCCACGTCCTCCGCCGCGCAAATCATGATCCGTCGCGTGATGAATCGCGGGTCCTCGCCGGCGTGAATCATCTTGGCGAGCCAGTATAGTGCCGCGTCCACGTCGCTCCCGCGCATCGACTTGATGAACGCGGAAATTGTGTCGTAATGCGCGTCGCCATCGCCGTCGTACACCACGGCCTTGCGCTGGATGCTTTGCTCCGCCACCGACAGGTCAATGTGGATGACCCCATCCGCCGCCGGCGCGGTGGTGAGCGCGGCGATTTCCAGCGAGTTCAAGGCTTTGCGCGCGTCGCCATCGGACAATTTTGCCAGATGCCGCAAGGCCGCCTCTTCGGCCTGAATTTTCAAGTGGCCCAGGCCGCGTTCGCTGTCCGCCAGCGCGCGCTGCAACAGATCGTAAAGCTCGGCCTCGGTAAGCGGTCGCAGCTCGAAAATTTGCGAGCGCGACACCAGCGGCGAATTGACGAAGAAAAAGGGATTGTGCGTCGTCGCGCCGATGAGCCGCACCACGCCGCTTTCCACGTCCGGCAGCAGCACGTCCTGTTGCGCCTTGTTGAAGCGGTGGATTTCATCAATGAAGAGAATGGTCGGCTGGCCGCTGTTTTCGAGCCGGTTGCCCGCGGCGGCGAGGACACGCCGCATGTCGGCCACATTGGATTCCACGCCGCTGAGGCGTTCGAATTTGCTCCGCGTCTGGCGGGCGATGATTTGCGCCAGCGAAGTCTTGCCTGTGCCGGGCGGCCCGTAGAAAATCAGGGACTGGATGCGGTCGGCCTCAATCGCGCGGCGCAGCAATTGTCCGGGGCCGAGGATATGCGTCTGGCCGGCGTATTCGGAGAGGTTGCGTGGACGCATCCGCGCGGCCAGAGGAACATGGCGCGGCGGCGACGTTCCGGCTTCCGCCGCGGAAGTCTCCGGCGCGGGCGGCGCGGAAAACAAGTCATCCCTCGACATGAAGGCAGCTTACCAGCTTTTGCGGCTCCCAACAAAACGAAAATGACAGCGCGACAGGTCGCAGGATCCTCGCACCGGGACGTAGAGTTGAAATGGAATGGCTTTCTTCGAGGAGGGGAGGAAAAGAACTTGGGGTTTGTCCCGCAATGCGCCCCTGAACCGTGGCCGCATACGTTGATCGGCGGAAAATCTGCCGAGCAACGTCAGCGGCCACTGAGTTCAGGGCTGCCTGCGAGTCTGTCGCGTATTGAAAGCAACCCCACCGTAATGCCGTGTATGACGAGACCTGTGAACTGCTAGAGAACAGGTGGAACCCGATCGTTTCTTTACGACTTCCAGCAAAGGCCTGTCGGCCGGAACCGAAATAGAGGCTCCATTTTTTGTTAATTACGGTTCAAGGACTATTGTCAGGATCACGAACATGGCAGGGTAAATTCTTACCCGTTCTTTTCCAAAGAACGAAGCGGAACCGGATGTTCACGCCTTCAACTGCGTTCAGTATCGGCGCGTTGGCGTTTTTTCTCAAGCAAAAAAATTTCAAAAAAGTGCAAAAATAAGTTGCGTTGGCATAAAATTCGTTTCTGCCGCAAAAACGGCGCAATTCAATCTTGACCCCGGCGCGTCATTGGCGAAGGTTGACACTGGTTCTGTGGCGCATGGCGGAATCGCAATTCAGCGACCGCCAAAATCCAAAATTGTTATGAAAAAAATAATCATCGGAATTGTCGTCACGCTGGTCGTGCTGGTGGTGATCGCGCTGGCGGTGGTGTTTTTCTCGCTCAATTCCATCGTCAAGAAGGGCGTGGAAACCGTCGGCCCGCAAATGACCAAGGTCGAGGTGCGCCTCGGTTCGGCGGATCTCTCGCCGTTCTCCGGCAGCGGCAGCCTCAACCAGCTTTTTGTCGGCAATCCCGACGGCTACAAAACCCCGTTCGCAATCCAGATGGGCAGCATCAAGGTGGGCGTGAAGATTGGGTCGGTTTTCTCGGACACGGTGGTCGTGGATGAAATTAACATTCAAGACCCGGAAATCACCTTGGAAGGCACGCTGGACGGCAACAACCTCGGCACAATACTGAACAATCTCAAGGGTTCCAACTCCGCGCAGGAGAAGGAGACTAATGCGCCCGCGGCGACAGGGGAAAAGACGTCCAAAAAATTCATCGTCAAGGATTTGGTGCTGAGCGGCGCGAAGGTGCATGTCAATGTCAGCGGCTTTGGCAAGTCCCTGGCCAAGGATATTTCGATTCCCGACTTGCACCTGCAAAACATCGGGAATGGCGAGGGCGGGGCGACGCCGGCGGAATTGACGACGCAGATTTTGCAACCGGTCCTGAACGAGGCGCTGTTGGTTGCGGCCGACGAGTTGAAAAAGCAGGGGGTGCAGCAGCTCCAGAACGAACTGAACAAGCAGCTTCAAAAGCAGGGCAACACGGAATTGAACCGGGCGGCCCAGGGCGCCTTGACGAATTTGTTCAAGTAGCCGTAAAACTTGCGCTGGCCTTGGCCGCCCATTTTGGCCTATCCTTTCCGTTTTACTGACATGACAAAACCGTCCGACATCCGCCCCAGCAGCCAGATCCGGCAGGACTTCCTCGATTTTTTTAAATCGAAGCAGCATACCATCGTGCCGTCGTCCAGCCTTATGCCCGACTCGCCGAACCTGCTGTTCACCAACGCAGGCATGAACCAGTTCGTCCCCATTTTTCTCGGCCAGGTCAAGTGCCCCTACGCGCCTCCCCGCGCCGCCGACACCCAGAAATGCATCCGCGCCGGCGGCAAACACAACGACCTCGACGACGTCGGCCTCGACACCTATCACCACACTTTTTTCGAGATGCTCGGCAACTGGAGCTTCGGCGATTATTTCAAGCAGGAGGCGATTGACTGGGCGTGGGAACTCATCACCGAGGTCTGGAAATTCCCGAAGGAACGGCTCTACGCGACGGTTTATTCGCCGGACAAATCGCAGGGCGACCCGAGCGAATTTGACCAGGAGGCCCATGATTTTTGGGCGGCAAAATTCACGGCCGCCGGGCTGGATCCGAAGGTCCACATCGTCAACGGCAACAAAAAGGATAATTTTTGGATGATGGGTGAGACCGGCCCGTGCGGGCCCTGCTCGGAACTACATGTTGATTTGACTCCCGACGGAAAAACGGAGGGAAAACTCGTCAATAAAGGAGACGCACGCTGCATCGAGATTTGGAACTTGGTGTTCATCCAGTTCAACGCGAATCCGGATGGCACGTTTTCGCCGTTGCCGGCGCGGCACGTGGACACGGGCATGGGTTTCGAGCGCGTGACGAGCATCATCCAGGGCACGAACAATTTCAAAGATTTTGCCCACGCGAAAATTTCCAACTACGAGACGGACATTTTCCGTCCGATTTTTGACGCGCTCGAAAAGATGAGCGGAAAGAAGTACGGCTCGACGCTGCCGGAAGCATTGGGTGGCACAGGCGACTCGCCTGTGTCGCTTGGCGACCCGCCAAGCGGAACTGCCGGCGCAACAGGCTCGACTTACTCGAAACGCAATCTGCCGCATTTCGAGAAACCGTGGGCGATTTATCATGTCATCATCAACACGATTCCCGCACGCAAGCTTTCGGCGGCCGGGCGCGACATGGTGTTCGACTGCATTCTGCATTGGCGGGACTCCCGCTATCGCCTCGTCGCCGCCTGTGTCATGCCAGAGCATGCTCATTTTATCATTCAGCCGGGCGTCAAGGAGGAGGACAAGGAAGGCAATCCCGTCTTCTGGCCGCTGTCGGAAATCCTCCATTCGATCAAGTCATACTCCGCAAAGGAAATCAATAAGCTCGAAAATGTAACGGGCACGCTCTGGCAGGACGAACGCTATGATCGCTATATCCGAAGCGACCGGGATTTGCAGGAGAAGTTCGATTATCTTTGTCGCAATCCGTGGGCCGCTGGATTGGTGCGCGAGTCAGAGCCTTGGCCTTGGCTGTGGACTGCTGATATTGAGGCTTCGAAACCTTATGTGCCGCTGGGCAGTAGAAAGGGTGGCACAGCCGACCCGCCGGACGGAACTGGAGCCTCATCGCAAACAACTGCTGGTTTACAATCCCGTGCCTCTTCTCATTCCGCCGGGCCGGTGGCCCAGCAGGACGGGCAAGTTGCCCGTTCCACCTCGGAGCAAATCCAGCTCGACATCGCGTTCCGGGTGATTGCGGATCACATCCGGACGTTGAGTTTTGCGATTGCGGACGGAATCCAGCCTGGCAATACGGATCGTAATTACGTTTTGCGGCGCATTTTGCGCCGTGCGGTGCGCTATGGCCGCACCCTCGGTTTTCACGAGCCGTTTTTTTACAAACTCGTCGATGTGCTTGCCGAAAAGATGGGGCATGTATTTCCCGAAATTCGCGCGAAGCAAAAGCATGTTCAGGAGGTTATCCAGCGCGAGGAGGAGGCGTTTAATAAGACGTTGGATATCGGCATTGAAATTTTCGAGGCAGTTATACTAGAAGAACACAGCTTACGTAAAGCGCATCAAGCTTTTCATCCGAGACTATTGAAAATCCAGAAGCAAATCTCGGACCTTCCGGATGCCTTTGTTCCTCAGGCGAAACGATCAACGCAGGACCCTTTTCGAGACCTAATTCTCGAACTTACAACTTTAATCGAACCTTCATTCGCTTCTGAAGCCCCGATCGCGTCGAAAGTAAGCAAAGCAGCATGGTCAATCCTTAACGAGCCAAAACGCCAAATCAACTCCTCTCTTAAGGATATTCTCCGTTCGTTGGAGGTGCTCAATTCGGACAAATGCACCGAAGGGGATTACACGGTTAAACGTCATGAACTTGAACATGCCATTGGAGAACTTTTAAATGATTCTCAAAAGCTTCTTGGCCCTCACCGCACTCTGCGAGCGGAAATAGCATTTCTTCTTAATGATACATATGGTTTCCCCTTTGACCTCATCGAGTTGATGGCACGCGAGCGTGGTTTGACAGTGGACAAGGAGGGGTTTGAAAAGTTGATGGAAGAGCAGCGCGCCCGCGCCCGGGCCGCGCAGAAGAAAGAAGTCATTTCGATTTCGCAGATTGAGACCACGACGCCGACGAAGTTTATTGGTTACGACACGTTGGAAACGCCGGCGAAGGTATTGGAGGTGGTCGGCATCAAGGACAAGACCGCCGTCATTCTGGATACTTCCGCCTGTTACGCGGAGATGGGCGGTCAGGTGGGCGACACGGGCGAACTTGAACACGGCAGCCAGCTTTGGGCGGTCACGAACACGCAGAAATCCGGCAACACTTGGCTACATTTTGTCGAGAGCGGCGAGATTCCGGTCGTCGGCGCGGAAGTGACACTTTCCGTTGATAAACCGCGCCGCAATGCCATCCAACGCCATCACACAGTGACGCATTTGCTGCATTGGGCGTTGCATGAAGTTGTCAGCAAGGACGCGTCGCAGAAGGGCTCCTTTGTGGGGCCGGACAAATTGACATTCGATTTTAATTCTCAGCCGCTCACGCCCGCGCAGGTGAGCGACGTCGAAAAACTGGTGAACGAGCGCATCTTGGAAAACGCCGGGGTGTCATGGACGGAAGTTCCCTATGCGGACGTGAAATCGCGCAAGGATGTGATGCAGTTTTTCGGCGACAAATATGGCGACCGCGTCCGCGTGGTGCAGATTGGCGGGCAGGCGCAGAAACTGGACGGCTATTCGATGGAACTTTGCGGCGGGACGCATACGCGGGCGACGGGCGAGATCGGCCTGTTCCGCATCGTGGGCGAATCGGCGATTGCGGCGGGCGTGCGGCGCATTGAGGCCGTCGCCGGTCTGGAAGCGTATCGCAAGGCGACGGATGAACTGCATCTCATCAAGACGCTCGCGGGCCGGGTGAATTCACCCGTGCATGAGCTGGAGAAAAAAATCGAGGCGCTGCTGGCGCAGCAGAAGGAGCTGGAGAAGCAGATCAAGTCCGCGCAGCAACGCGAGGCGGCCAATGCCGCGAGCGAATTGCTCGGGCGCGTCCAGACGGTGAACGGCGTCCAGGCCATCATCCACAACGTCGGTGCGGCGGACGGCGATTTCCTGCAGGCGATGGCGGATTCGCTCAAGGGCCGGTTTGAGGGCGTGGTGGTGCTGGGCGGCATCAGCGGCGCGGCGGTGGTATTGGTGGCGTCGGTTTCCGCAGATTTCACGGGAAAATTTCAGGCGGGAAAAATCATCCAGGCAATCGCGCCGATTGTGGGTGGCAAGGGCGGCGGCAAGCCGGACAACGCGCGGGGCGGCGGCAAGGACGCGGGCAAGCTGGACGAGGCGCTGGCGAAGGCGAAGAGCTTGCTTGGCTGAGGCCGGCGCGGCATATTGTCCGCATGTTGCCGGATGAAGAACCAAGCGCCGAACAGATTGCGATTCTTCGTCGCATGACGCCGGAGCAGCGCTGGCAGGCGGCGCGTCGGCTTTATTGGACCTGCCGCCGGCACAAGGCCGCATATATTCACAGCCTGCATCCCGACTGGCCGGACGAACAGGTCGAGGCCGAGGTGGGGCGGATTTTTCTGAATGCCCGAACCTGATTTGATCGAATTGTTTGTGCTCCCTCTGGAGCGGCTGCAGGTTCGTTATATGATCAGCGGCAGCGTGGCCGCGATGCTTTACGGCGAACCGCGTGTCACCAACGACATTGATTTCGCGGTATTTCTTCGCACACAAGACACAACTTTGATTGCGGAGGCGTATCCCGCGCCTGAGTTTTATGTTCCGCCGCAGGAAGTACTCCTTGCGGAGATAGTTCGCGAGCGCGGCGGACAATTCAACGTGATTCATGCCGATTCCAGTTTGAAGGCGGACTTTTATCCCGCCACACGTGACGAATTTAACGCGTGGGCATTTCGCAATGTGCGCAAATATAATTTCAAAAATACGCCGGTGCGACTTTCCCCGCCGGAATATGTCATCGTCCGCAAACTGGAATTTTTCCGCGAGGGTGGATCGGAAAAACACGTCCGGGACATTCGTGCCATGCTGAAAATATCAGGCGAATTGATTGACCGCTCCGCGCTGGCAGAGTGGGTGCAGCGGCAAGGGGTCGAGGCGCAGTGGAAATTGGTCCAGGGATAGAGGCCGGAGTTTACAACCTGGCCACCAGAAGTTCGCGCTGGAAAATCAGTTCCTTCGGCAGATGCGAATACAGCTTCATGAACAATTCATCCTGCTGAAGAAGTTCGCGCTTCCAGTCTTCGTAATTGATGGTCTGGGCCTGCTCCAGGCGCTCGGGCGTGTAGCCTTCGAGGCCCACCAAGTCGAAGCTGGCCGCACCGGGCACCCAGCCGAGCGGAGTTTCGTTGGCATTGGCCTGGCCGTTGCAACGGTCCGCAATCCATTTGAGCACGCGCATGTTTTCGCCGAAGCCGGGCCACAGGAATTCTCCCTGGGCGTTGCGGCGAAACCAGTTCACGTGAAAAATCCGGGGCGGAAACTTGATGAGCTTGCGCATGGAAATCCAGTGCTGGAAATAATCGCCCATGTTGTAACCGCAAAACGGCAGCATCGCCATCGGATCATGCCGCACCTGGCCGACGGTACCCGCGGCGGCCGCGGTGGTCTCCGAACCCAGGGTCGCGCCGACATAAACGCCGTGGATCCAATTGAACGCCTGATAGACCAGCGGCATCGTGTCCGCGCGGCGTCCGCCGAAAATGATGGCGCTGATGGGCACGCCTTCGGGGTCGTTAACCTCGGGCGCGAGCATGGGGTTGTTGATCATGGGCGCGGCGAAACGGCTGTTCGGGTGCGCGGCCTTTTCCTTGGAGTCCGGCGTCCACCTGTTGCCGCGCCAGTCGAGGCATTCCTTGGGCGGCGGGCCGTCCTTGCCCTCCCACCACACATCCAGATCGGGCGTGAGCGCGACGTTGGTGTAGATGGTGTCGCGGCGGATGCTTTCCATCGCGTTGGGGTTGGACTTGGTATTGGTGCCGGGAGCAACGCCGAAGTAACCGGCCTCGGGGTTGACGGCGTAGAGATGGCCGTCGGCGCCGGGTTTCATCCAGGCGATGTCATCGCCGATGGTCCAGACCTTCCAGCCCTTGAAATGGGGCGGGGGAATGAGCATGGCGAAATTGGTCTTGCCGCAGGCGCTGGGGAAGGCGGCCGCGACGTAAGTTTTCTGGCCGGTCGGCGACTCGACGCAGAGGATGAGCATGTGTTCCGCCAGCCAGCCCTGCCGGCGGGCCAAATAAGAGCCGATGCGCAGGGCGAAACATTTCTTGCCGAGGAGCGCGTTGCCGCCATAGGCCGAGCCGACGGAGATGATGGCGTTGTCCAGCGGAAAATGGCAGATGTAACGGCGCTCGGGGCTGACATCCAGCATGCAATGCAGGCCGCGGTTGAAATCATCGCCCTCGCCGAGATGCTGCCAGGCGACGTTGCCCATACGCGTCATAATGCGCATGCTCAGGGCGACGTAAATGGAATCGGTCAGCTCGATGCCGACCTTGGCGAGTGACGAACCGGGCGGGCCCATGAGATACGGCACCACATACATCGTGCGGCCGCGCATGGCGCCGCGGCAAAAGCCATTGAGCTTTTGATACATTGCCTTCGGCTCGGCCCAATTGTTGGTGGGCCCGGCGTCGCGCGGGGATTCGGAGCAGATGTAGGTGCATTGCTCGACGCGGGCGACGTCGTTCGGGTTCGAACGATGATAATAACAGCCGGGAAGTTTTTCCTGGTTCAGCTTGATGAGGACGCCCTGGGCGACGGCGTCGGCGGTGAGCAATTCCTTCTCGCGTTCCGAACCGTCGCACCAGAAGACGCGGTCGGGTTCGCAGAGCTTTACCTTCTGCTCAATCCAGGCGAGTGCGGCCTGATTGGTGGTATTGCAGGTTCCCAGATTTTCGTTGCTCATGGCAGCATGCTTCGTCGGACGTCATGGGACTGCCCGATCAACTCGATTGACGCGTTTTCAGTCACCAGTTGAAGCTACTTGCCAGGGGCGGTCATCGCAAGGCCGAACCGCCTTGCCATGCGCGCCTTTTGAAAGTAGAAAGTCCGGGTGAAACCGAGTCAAACCGCGCCAGCCCCGGCGGCGCTTTCCCTGAACCTGCGCCGTTATCTTTATTTCACGGCGGCGACAACCGGCGGCGCCATCATGATTGTGGAAATCCTGGGCGCAAAGATGCTGGCGCCGTATGTGGGGACCTCACATTTCGTCTGGACGGCGCAAATCGCGGTCACGCTGATGGCGCTGGCGGCGGGCTATTATGCCGGCGGCAAACTGGTGGATCGCGAGCTGCGGCTGGGCCGGATTTACTGGGCCATCCTGGGCGCGGCGGTTTATCTGGGCTTGAGCGTGCTGCTGGTGAAACCAGTGGCGAACTTTTGCCTGAATTTCGATCTGGAAATTGGCTCGCTGCTGTCCTCGGTGTTCCTGTTCTTTGCGCCGCTGGCGTTGCTCGCGATGGTCGGGCCGTTTTTTGTCCGGATGCTGACGGACAGCGTTTTGAACATGGGCGCGAACGTGGGGCGTCTCATCGCGGTCAGCACGCTGGGCAGTTTTGTGGGCACAATTCTGATTGGCTATGTGCTGATTCCGTTTTTGCCGAATTCGGTCACAATGTACCTCACGTCCTGCGCGCTGCTGGCGGTGGCGGCGGGTTATTTTTTCGGTTGGGGACGGACAAGCACATCGCCAGCGGCGGTGACAGGTATGGTGGTAATTGGCGTAATGATTGGCGGATTGGGTGCGGCACAGGACCGGCCCATCAACACCAAGACTTGGACCGAGGCGTACCGGGCCAATTCAAATTTCGGACGGCTCCAGGTCCTTAGCGCCTCCAATGAAACGCGCCGGCTTTATCTTTACCTGGACGATTTTCTCGACCAGGACTCGTATGATCCCGTCGTCAAAAAGAGCGTCGCCGGGTTCACGTACATGCTGCATGACCTGGCGCGCGGTTATAACACGAACATCCACGACGTCCTCTGCCTCGGCCTCGGTGTGGGCATTGTGCCGATGCAATTCGCGCGGGAGGGCGCGCACGTGGACGCCGTGGAAATCAATCCCGCCGTGCTGCCGCTCGCGGAAAAATTCTTCGATTTCGACCCGGCGCGCGTGCATGTCACGATTGATGACGCGCGGCATTTCCTGAATGGCGCAACCTCGAAATATGACGCCATCATCCTGGACGCCTTTGTGGGTGATTCCTCGCCGTCGCACCTGTTTTCGCGCGAGGCCTTTGCGGCCATGCGTCGCGTGCTCAGGCCGGGCGGCGTGCTGGTCATCAACTGCTTTGGCGACCTGGATCCGGGGAAGGATTTTTTTGCGGCGTCGCTGGACAAGACGCTCCGGGCGGAGTTCCGCAATGTCACCATCCATGGCACCGGCATGGGACTGGGCAACATGTACTGTGCGGCGTCGGACGGCCCGGACATGCCGTTGCACACCATGCCTCCGCTTACTGATGTGATAGAATTTTGCCGCAACGACGTGGAACACGCCCGCGCCATCACGTTGACGACTGATGCGGCGCACGGAATCGTGCTGACGGATGATTACAATCCGGTGGAGTATTACGACGCCACGAACCGCGAAAGCCTTCGGAAGCAGCTTGCCCAGTGGATGACGGTGCGGTGAGGTCCTTCCGGACGGGCACCGGGAACAAGGACAACTGGCGGTGACCAAGGCGGCGAGTTCCGAGCATCTCCGCAGCGGGCTGTAAGGAACGAGCCAAAGCCGGCCACCGCCAAAATTCCTCACCGCAGGACCCCTTGCAATTTTCAAACAGGCTCTTAGAATGGGAAAGTGCTGGTAATTCGCCTGCCATGAACCTGTCGCTCCGAAACAAAAACACCGCCGATGCCGAGGCCGCGAAATGCCTGGCGCGGTCGGTGACGGAGGTGCTGGCGGAGGAGCCGACGGTGGAGGCGGTGACGCTGAACCGTTCGCGCAAGACGATTTCCGTGGCGACGCTGGGCCGGGCAGACGTGCCAAAAATCGAGAAGCGCATCAGCGCGACCATCCAGACGGCGGAAGCGGACGCGGGGCATCCCTGCGGGCTGTTGACCGGCCTGGAGAGTTGCGAGGACTGCGCCACGCCGTTGACGCCCGCGGAGCGGCGGGCCATCACCATCCGCAACGAAGGTGATTCGATGACCATTGCGCGGGTGACCTGCCCCACGGCGCCGTCGTTCTGGCGCTGGCGGGATTTTCCGTGGCCGAAGGTCGTGCAGCGCGACGTGGAATTTCTGGAGCATGCGGACCACGCCGACGAATGGAAGACGCAATTGCTGGCGGCGGCGTTTTGCGGAGTGTTCGGACTGCTTGGCTATTTTTTCAAGGGCGCGCCGTCGCAAACCTACTTTTACGCGGCGGCCTACCTGGCGGGGGGCTGGTTCACGGTGCAGGAAGTGTGGGAGCGCCTGCGCGAGCGCGCGGTGGATGTGCATTTCCTGATGTTGGCGGTCGCCGTCGGGAGCGCGAGCATCGGCGCATGGGGCGAAGGAGCGACGCTGTTGTTCCTTTTTTCGCTTTCGGGCGCGCTGGAACATTTCGCGCTGGGCCGGACGCAGCGGGAAATTCGCGCGTTGTTCAAGGAAGCGCCGAAGTCGGCGACGGTGCTGGACGAATCGGGCCATGAGCAGGAAATGCCGGTGGAACAATTGCCGGCAAAGATGCGGCTGTTGATCAAGCCGGGCGCGCAGTTTCCGGTGGACGCGGAAATTGCCAAGGGCCGGACGGCGAGCGATGAATCGAATCTGACGGGCGAGGCGACGCCAGTGGAGAAGGCGGTGGGTGACACGGTGCTGGCGGGCACGATGAACCTGTGGGGCGCGGTCGAGGTGCTGGTGCTGCGGCCCGCGCGGGAGAGCGCGCTGCAAAAAATCATCCAGCTCATCAAGGAGGCGCAGCAGCGCAAGGCACCCGCGCAACGGTTCACCGACAAGTTCGGCACGTTCTATACGTACCTCATTCTCGGACTTTCGCTGGGAATGTTTTTTGTCTGGTGGAAGGGGTTTAATCTGCCGCCTTTTGATGCGGCCGGTGGAAGACGGAGCGCGTTTTATCACGCGATGACGCTGCTGGTGGTGGCGTCGCCATGCGCGCTGGTGCTGTCCATTCCCTCGGCGGTGCTGGCGGCGATTGCGTGGGGCGCGCGGCACGGGATTCTTTTTCGCGGCGGCGCGGCGGTGGAACAACTTGCGGGCATTGACACGGTGGCGCTGGACAAGACGGGCACGCTGACGACGGGTGAATTGCGCGTGGAACGTGTGGAAAGCTTTCCCGCCGGGCGACAGACGGACGTGGCGCGGCTGGCATTTTCACTGGAACGGTTGTCCACGCATCCGCTGGCGCGGGCCATCACCCGGTACGGAAAACAACAGGCGCTGGAGCCGATGGAGTTTGAACATTTTGCGTCGGTCACGGGCCTGGGGCTGGAAGCGAACCGCGATGGCCGGACCAGCCGGCTTGGCCGCCGCGAATGGGTGGCCGAAGGTGCGCAGTTCAAGGCCGTCGAAGAAGTGCCGCCCACGGAGGCCGGTTTCGCCGAGGTCTGGGTGCGCGAAGGCGATTTGCTGGGACGCATTGTGCTGCGCGATGACATCCGGCCGGAGGCAAAGTTATTGATGGAAGAACTTAAGCGCGCGGGTTTGCGGACGGTGGTTTTGACGGGCGACCGCGAGGGGGCGGCGGAGCATTTGAAAAGCGTGCTGGGGCTGGCGGACGTGCGTGCCGGGTTGCGGCCGGAGCAAAAGGTGGCGGCGATTGAGGCGTTGAGCGCGGAAGGACATCGCGTGGCGATGATCGGCGACGGCGTGAACGACGCGCCAAGCCTGGCGGCGGCGGACGTGGGCGTGGCGATGGGCGCGCGCGGTTCGGACGCGGCGCTGGAGCAGGCGGAGGTGGTGTTGATGCACGACCGGCTGGAGAATTTCCTGGCGGCGTTCCGGTTGAGCCAGCGCGCGCGGCGGGTCATCCGATTGAATCTGGTGATTTCGCTGGGTACGGTGGTGGTGCTGGTGGTCCTCGCGATGCTGGGGAAAATTCCGCTGACTGTCGGCGTGGTGGGACATGAGGGCAGCACCGTGGTGGTGGTGATGAACAGTTTGCGGTTGCTGTTCGGCGGGGCGGTCAAGCCGGCCAGCGCGTAATCAAGGGAGCCTGGTCAGTTTGCCTCGCGCGGGCGTGCCAGATTTTTGCGAGCCGTCTTATCCCGCATTCTCGAGAGGCATTGCGGAAATTTCCAGCATGCGTTCGATGGGCAGACGGGCGCGGGAGATGATATCTGCCGGCAATTCAATGCGCGGGGCGAGGTTTTTCATGCAATCGCGCAATTTTTCGAGCGTGTTCATCTTCATGTATTTGCACTCGCTGCAACGGCAGTTGTCGGCAGGCGCCTTCATGGCGTCGAACACGGGCGCGCAAAGAAATTCCTTGCCCGGACATTCACGTTGCATCCGATGAATGATGCCGGATTCAGTGACAATGATGAACTGCTTCGCCGGGCTGGTCTGGCAATAAGTGATCATCTTTTCGGTGGAGCAAACCGCGTCCGCAAGTTCACGCACTTCGCGCAGGCTTTCCGGATGAACGACGATTTTCGCGCCGGGATGTTTCTCGCGGAGGCGCAGGAGGCTGTCGCGGCGAAATTCGACGTGCGCGTAACAGTTGCCGCGCCACAAGGTCATGGGCCGGCCGGTTTGTTCCATGACCCACGCGCCGAGGTTTTCATCGGGCACGAACAGCAGGTCGCGGTCCTTGGGGGCGGCATTGACGATCTTGACCGCGTTACCGCTGGTGCAGATGACGTCGCTGAGCGCCTTCACCTCTGCGCTGCAATTGATGTAAGTGACGGTGTAAAAATTGGGATTGGTTTTTTGCAGGGCGCGCAATTTCTCCGCCGGGCAGCTTTCTTCCAGCGAACAGCCCGCATGTTTGTCCGGCAGCACCACGATTTTTTGCGGATTCAGGATCTTGGCGGTCTCGGCCATGAAATGAACCCCGCAAAATACAATCACATCCGCATTGGTCTTGGCCGCCTGCTGGGAGAGGCCGAGGGAATCGCCCACAAAATCGGCGACGTCCTGGATTTCCGGCACCTGATAGTTGTGGGCAAGAATGACGGCGTTGAGTTTCTTCTTGAGCGCGAGGATTTCCGCCACCAACGGCTCCGATTGCGCGCGCGGCATCGGCGGACGGACTTTCAACCGGTCAAGTCCGCGCAGGGGAACCTCGGCGACATCTATCATGCAATCAATTTAGCGGCGGACCTGAATTCATGCAATGCCGGGGATGGGCCGGATGCTATGAGCGATAACGGGCCAGAAAACCGGGATCGGTGCCCTTGAGATCGGCACGGCGTTGTTTCGCGAGGAGTTGCCCGTAAATATGGATGTCGTGGACGAACATTTCGAGGCGTTGTTTGAACCGGGCGTCGACAATGCGGTTGTTTTTCACGTCCGTGCCTTCAATGAAGGACACGCCGTAGGGCAGGGTCCAGGCGTAGCATTGACGCGCGACCGTGCGGAGCTGGTCGGTGACGGTCAGCCCCTTTTCGTGGGAAGCGACGACGGTGGCGAACAATTTGCCGGCGAATTCGCGCCAGAAATGGTCGAGGAAGTTCTTGGTCGCGCTGCTGATGCTGCCGTGATAATCGGGGGTGGCCAGCAGGATGACGTCGGCTGCCATCACCCGCGCGCGCAGGGCGGAATAGGCAGGGGCTTCGTGGGCGGTATCGGGATTGTACAAGGCCAGGGGTTCGTCGAGAAAGTCCAGCACGTCCACCGAACAACCGGCGGCCTGGAGCTTCCGGGTCAGGTGCAGAATCACCGTGCGGCAGACGGAGTCTTTATGAAGGCTGCCGACGACGGCCATGACTTTGAGCGATGCCTTTGACATGGGGTTGAGATTAACCGGATGGGAGCCGGGTTGCAACGCGGGAGGACGGGCATCCTGAATCGGATTTTTGGAAAGCTCCAAAACGCGAGGATTTTAAGCACAAAATGTCTCAAAAAATGACAATGCAGGCCGGAGCCCGGTTACACAAGCCAAGGATAGTTTTCAAAAACCAGTGAGTATCACTGTCAGACGAAATCTGAGGGATGCGGCATGAAAAACGCTTCATCGTTCTGGACGCGGCAGCCGAGGGACGGCGCGCAGGGGCATGGTAGACAGTTATAACTACGGGCATAAACATGACTGATAAACGCATCTTATTCGCCGACGCGGATGTTGAGGAGTTATATGAATTTCGGCGCCAGTTTGGGCCCACCTGGGAAGTGCTCGCCGTAGGCACCGGTCCCGCCGCCCTCGAAGAAATCCGCAAAAACCCCTGCGACGTTCTGATCGCGGACATGAACCTGCCGGAGATGAGCGGGGCGGAATTGTTGAATCACGTCCGTGGAGAATTTCCCAAAACCGTCTGTTTCATCCTCGCGCCGGACGCGGACCGCGAACGCGTCATGCAGACCGTCCTCTGCGCCCACCAATTTCTGGCCAAGCCGTGCGAACCCGCCGCGTTGAAGGCGCACGTTGACCGTGCGATGGCCCTGGACACCTGGATCGCCAGCAACAGCATGCGCGAACTCGTCGCGCGCGTCCGCACCTTCCCGACCGTCCCCTCCCTTTACATCGAAATCATTTCCGCGCTCAAGTCCCCCGACGCCACCACGGAACAAATCGGGAAGATCATTGCGAAGGACATGGCGATGATGACCAAGCTCCTGCAGGTCATCAATTCGGCGTGCTTCGGGCTGCCGCGCAAAATCAGCGATCCCGTCGAGGCGGTGGGACTGATGGGTTTCGAGGCCGTCAAGTCGATGGTGATGACGATCAAGCTGCTGAGCCAGTATGACAAGATCAAGCCGGTGTATTTTTCCATCGACCGGCTCTGGCGGCACAGCACGGACGTGGCCCGCACAGCCAAGCAATTGACGCTGTTGCACACGGAAAATGCGCAACTGGCGGAAACGGCATTCACGGCCGGGCTGATGCACGACATCGGCAAGGTGGTGCTGGCGGCGAATTTTGACGAACAGTATCGCGGCGCGCAATCGCTCGCGAAACGGCAGAAGCTCCCGGCCTGGGAAGTGGAGCATGAAATTTTTGGCGCGAGCCACGGGGAAATCGGCGCGTATCTGCTGGGGTTGTGGGGCATGCCGCTGGACCTGCTGGAAGTCGCGGCGATGCACCATCAGCCCTCGCGCAGCATCAACAAGGAATTCACGACGCTGACGGCGGTGCACATCGCCAACGTGCTGGAGCATGAATTGACGCCCGATCCTGATGAACCCGAACTGACGGCAAAATTTGACGACGCGTATCTGGAAAAGGTGGGCCTGCTCGACGTGATACCCCAGTGGCGCGAAATGGTGTTCAAACGCGATTTCACAAAGCCTGCGAAAAACCGGACCGAAAAGGCCCCGGCACCCAAGGCCGCCAGAACCGGCGAGTCCGACACCGCCAGGCTGCGGCGGGTTTCGCCCTTGCCGGCCACGGCGGGCAAAACGGCCGACGCGGGATCAAAGTCGTCCGCCCCGAATGTTGCCTGGCTCTTGCAGAAGAAACGCTGGGTGTATGCGGCCGTCGCCGCGGGCATCGTAATTCCTTCGCTCGTCTGGCTTCTGTCAGGTTCCTCTTCGACTGCGCCGGAAACGGCCGCGGCTCCCGCGCCGGCCCCGGCCAGCGCGCCAACCACCGCTGCCGCCACCAAGCCCGCGCAATCCACGCCGGCTGCCAGCACCGCTTCCTCCGCGCCGACGACCACGGGATCGGTCTTGAATCCCACGCTCGTTGTCCGCGCCCGGACGGCAGCCACGACGACTACGACCACGACCGTTGCGCCTTTGACAGTAAAAGGCCCGGCCGCGCCGGTTGCTTTTGCTGATTTGAAACTGCAGGGTATTTTCTACTCTTCGAGGGACGCCTCGGCCATCGTCAGCGGCGTCATGGTTCACGAGAACGAGCGCGTCTTCGGAGCCGAAGTGATCCAAATCACGCCGGCCAACGTCGTCCTGGAGTACAAGGGCCAGCGTCGGACGCTGATACTGAAGTAAGCGCGGCGTTCGGAAGACAAATTCCCTGCTCGCCAGCCGTCTCCGGCTGGGTTACGGTCAGGCGATGCACATTTTGCCGAAGCCGGACGTGATTTTGACCCATGAAAGCGACCTGGACGGGCTGGTCGCGGGCGTGCTGCTGCAACGGCTGGCGCGCAAATTGTTCGGCACGGAGATTCCGCTGGAGGCCCTTCATTACAACAACTGGAAGCAGCGTGAGCCGCGCGAACGCTCGGCATGGGTCACGGACCTGAATTTCGAGGCACGATTGGACCGGCCGGACTGGGTGGTGATTGACCATCACGCGACCGAAGCGCCGGCGAAGAACGCGATGCTGATTCATGACCTGGGGAAATCGGCGGGGCGGCTTTGCTACGAGCTTTGCAAGGAACAGGGGATGGGTT
>DATMLG010000293.1:0-2152 GCA_035570675.1 Verrucomicrobiia bacterium
CTTAAACAATTCCTTACAGAGCGCCCGGTCAAGATTGTCGAGCGGAGCGACGTTCCGTTTACGAAGAATTCCTTCGGTTCGGGGCTCAGCGAAAACCTGAAATTCTTTCTGTACGGGCCCAAAGTCCGTAGAGGACCCATAAACAAGCGCCTCGAAGTGGATTGGGGCGGCAACTTCGGCGGCTTCGTCGAACAGTTGAGGGAATTTTTCTCGCCCACGCGGGTGGTGATGCCGGCCGGGATTAAGCCGGTCAAGGTAAAAGAGATCTGGAGCAAGGACGAGAATTTCGGCTGGACCCAGGCGATTGCCCTGGTCGTTCACGCTTGCATCATTTTGCTGCTCATCGTGCCGTTCCTGAGCAATATGCTTCCTCACACCGCCCAGGCGAAGAACAAGCTGGATGTGACGCCCCTGGATATTTCGCCCTACGTGGCAAAGCTGCCCGCGGGAAATAACAAAGCCGGCGGCGGTGGAGGCGGCGGAGACCGTTCCACGCTGCCACCGACGAAAGGCAGAGCGCCGAGATTTGCCATGACGCAATTCGCCGCGCCAACGGCGGTGATCAAGAATCCCAATCCCAAGCTGGCCATGGATCCAACGCTGCTTGGCCCACCGGACCTGAAAGTTCCGAATTCCCCGCTGCCTAACATGGGTGACCCGTTGCAGGCGACGGTGAACCTCTCGAACGGCACAGGCGGTGGAGGGGGTATTGGTACGGGCGAAGGTGGCGGCATTGGCAGCGGCACGGGGGCTGGGCTCGGTCCCGGTGAAGGCGGCGGCACCGGCGGCGGCGTGTTTCGCGCGGGCGTGAACGGTGTGGGACTGCCTACCTGCTTCTATATGCCTAACCCGCCGTATTCCGATGAAGCCCGCAAGGCAAAATATTCGGGCGTGGTGATGGTTGAAGCGGTCATCACTGTAGATGGCCGCGTGACAAATCCTCGCGTCATCAAGAGCCCCGGCCTCGGCCTCGATGAATCCACCACCAATACCATGCGCACTTGGCGGTGCAAGCCCGTTACTGGCCCGAACGGGAAGCCCGTTCCCGTGCTGGTGCCCTTCGAAGTTACCTTCCGGCTGTACTAACCCAGTTTTTCTCGGAATTTATCACGAGTGGGAATCGATGGTTGAATTGCGGATTTATGGGCTCCCGGTTCCCGTTTCAATCGGATTGGCCCATTGAAGTTCGGGAAACCGGGCAAAATCGCGATCAGTAGTGTGAAGCACGCCGCCATGTTCCATTGTCAATGCGGCCAATTGCGCATCGGTCGCTAGTGGTCCCCGGGCCTAGCCCGCAATCAGCTATTTCCTGAGCAGGGCCCAATGCTGTTCCCCCGGTGCAAGCAGTTTTACGTTCGGCTGCTCCAGCCGCTTGTCGATTACCCGCACAACTTCATCCAGAGAGAATCGTTCCCCTGGAATTCGCAGATTTGTGGTGATACGGATGAATGCCGCTGCAGTTGGCCGGTCTAAAGACCGGCCGCTACTTCGGAAAACGTGGCGACCTGAAGGTCGCCGCTACAAAAGGCGCCCGTCTCGGAAGGCGGCCGCTACAAAGGCCGCATTGGCAAGGCAAACCTGGCAAGCGGCGCATCTCTCGCCGGAGGGATTTAGCGACATCGTCATCGAGCGTTAAGGTGATTCGCACATCAAGATGATGTCATTTTGGCCAATCAATTCCAAGATGGTGTTCTTAGTATTCCCATCGAACCCCTGAAGACGGCTTGTCTGCTTACGACACCTCCGATGTTCTTTAGCGGGGCCGGGCCCAGCGTTCTGCTAGGATGAGGCCATGCGAAACAGACTGTCCCTCCTCGTATTTTTCTGCTCATTCCTCTCACTCGGCCAGGCGAGTTTTGGGCAAGGCGCCACCGGTACGCTGGACATAACCGCGCGCATTGCGCCCACCGGCGCGCACCCCGAACCTGTGCGCCAGTTCACATTTTACGTTTTGACGAAGAGCTACGCGGAAATCCTGAAGGAAGCCACGGAGCAATTTCCCCTGGCCGACCGGGAAGAGTTCATCAGTGAGCTGAAAATCTCCCCGGAGCTGAAAGCCTGGATGAAAAAGCACGCGGTAATCGATCTGACCGCGCCCGACGTGGACAAGCTCATCACTCCGGATGACGTGATGAACATTCCCGAATTTTTC
>DATMLG010000294.1:0-2420 GCA_035570675.1 Verrucomicrobiia bacterium
ACCCAGGCCGGTTCCGTTCTTCGTGCCACCGAAACACAACACATCCACCCCGGCCTGCCAGGTGATTTCCTTCGGTTTCACGCCGAGTGACGCGGTCGCATTGGCAAAGCGCGCACCGTCCATGTGAATCTGCAAGCCCAATGATTTGGTCACCGCCCAAATGGCCTTGATTTCATCGGCGGAATAAACCGTTCCGACTTCGGTGGCCTGCGTCAGGCTCACGGCGCGGGGTTTCGGGTAATGAACATCGCTGCGCCGGCGGACCATACGCTCAATGGCATCGGGCGTCACCTTGCCGTTGTCGCCGGGAACAGTAAGCACCTTCGTGCCGTTGGAATAAAACTCCGGCGCGCCGCATTCGTCCGTTTCCACATGCGCCAGTTCGTGGCAAAGAATGCTGTGATACGACTGGCAGAGCGAGGCCAGCGCCAGCGAGTTGGCGGCCGTTCCGTTGAAAACAAAGAACACTTCGCAATGGGTTTCAAAAACGTCGCGGATGAGGTCGGCCGCTTTCTGCGTCCAAGGATCGTTGCCATAGGCGGGCACGTGACCGGTGTTGGCTGCTTCCATGGCCGCCCAGGCTTCGGGACAGATGCCGGCATAATTGTCGCTGGCGAATTGCCGGCGGTGTAGCAGCCCATCGGCATGAGGATTTCCTTTGCGCGTGCTCATGTTGAAAAGTTAAATGTCAGAACGTTCAAATAAGAAATGTCCGGGCTGCGGCCCAACAGGATCCAATAATAAGGTATCTTCAGTCGCGCGAGAACAGGATTAATCCAGTCGGCTTGACTGAACAATGCAGTGGCAAGCAGTGGGATCTTTAATCACCCGGGCGGGTGACAAGGAAAAATAAGTCACTGGCGCGGATAAAATGTTAATCTTTCGCCCGCAGGGATGCGCCAGTTCACCTGCGTCCACCGCCACGGGAACCACATAACAAGCCCACTCTAATATGAAATGCTAAATGTCTCTGGTATGACGCTTGCATTGGCCTGGACCGGCAATTGAATGAGGGTGTCCTGCCCGGCCGGCAGGGTGCCCGACGCCACCACAACCGAATTGGCCGTGATGCTGTAGGACTCCGTGACCGAGGCGGAGAGATGCAACGGGATCACGTGCGCGCCCGGATTGTCGCTTTCAATTTGCAAGGCGATGCCAGAGAGATCGGAATTCAGGACGATCTGCTGGTTGGAGGCGAACCGGTCGGCGTCCAGCACGACGTGCAGACTGCCGTTGTTGAGCAACGCATGGAAGCGGCGGCGGATGCCATCCAATGGCACGATATCCATGGCGCCACCGTTGGTCTGAATGGTGCCGCCAAAACAGAACCGCCCGAAAATCGGGTCGTCCGCCACAATGGTCGCCGCGCCGCGCACCGCACCGCAGAACCCGAGGTTTTGCTCGGCGGAATAATACCAGGGACCGCGATAGTCATTCTGGCCCAGCCAGGTGGTCCAGGCAGCTTGAGGCTCGTAGCCCCCGCCGCAGGCGCCGTCATTGTTCGTGCCGTGATACCAGAATCCATAACCGGAGGCGGGCGTGCCGGTGTTCATGATGCTCCATCCGGCCATGTATGAACCGTAACCCAGGCGCAGGTAGTCCGGGAAATTCGTGCCGGCGTAGTTCAAGGCGTAATCCAACAGCCCCCACCCGCCCATCTGCGTCATGTAAGACAGGCAGAAGTTGTCGCTGCCGCCGCTGCGAAAGTCGCTCCCGTAATGATAGTAGCCGGTTTCCAGCCAGCCGCGGTCGAACATATTGGCGGCAATTTGCGTCAGCATGAAATTGGTCGTCTCCTGGAGAAAGAGCGATGGATTGGCCGAACCCATGGTGGCGTCCGAACCGGCGTGCTGCACGGCGTATTTGGCAAAGGCCTCGGTCGATTCGAAGCCGGTCGAATCAAAGCCGTATTCGGATCCGAACAGGTTCGGATTGCCGGTGGCGTAGAAGGCAACCTTGGATTCCCAGTAAGGGAGCAGTTGGGCTCTTTGACTGGTCATGCCTTCCACCTGCAGGGCGTTCAGCAAGTCGGGGAACACCACCTCGCTCATGCAGCCCGGACTGGAAGACGATGCGCCCGCCACGGTGTACATTGCGAGAGCCGTGCCCCAGGCGGCTTGCAGATAGTTCGTGGCCGGCCACGCCGTGGTGATTTGCGGATTATACTTGGCCACCTTGTACATGCTCAACCACATGTCAACCATGTGCGGGTAATCATATATGCGCCCCAAACTCAAGTTGTTGGCCTGGCGCAGCTCGTACCAGTTGTCTATGCCATACACACCATACGAGAAAGTTTCGTTTGTTTTCCGTTGCAACCCGCCCGTCAGCCCGGGCGGCCAGACGAAATTGGTGATGTAAAGGTCCAGCGCCGATACTTCGCTTTGCACCGGATACACCGACTCCTTCTCGCCCATGTA
>DATMLG010000295.1:0-6814 GCA_035570675.1 Verrucomicrobiia bacterium
GGGCAATCTCCAGCCTGCGGATCATGCCGCCCGAGTAGGTTTTGACCAATTTGCTCGCGGAGTCGGTGAGGTTCACGAATTGCAGGGCTTCGGCGATGCGGCTTTTGCGGTCGGCACCGTGGAGGCCGTAGAGGCGGCCGGAGAAGTCCAGGTTTTCCCAGCCGGTCAGACCGCCGTCGGCGGAGACCAGTTGCGGGACGTAACCGATTCTTCGGCGCACCTGGGCGGGGGCCTGGAGGATGTCGAAGCCGGCGACGCGCGCGGTGCCGGAGCTGGCGGGCAGGAAGCAGGAAAGGATGCGCATGGTGGTGCTTTTGCCCGCGCCATTGCTGCCCAGCAGGCCCACAATCTCCCCGCGACCCACCGTGAAGGAAATCTTGGACACGGCCGTGTGCCCGGCGTACCGTTTCGTCAGGTCGGAGACTTCGATCATCGGTTCAACATTCATCACGCTGGCAAACAGCAGGTTAGCCTGAAACCGGGGCCTTGGGCCAACAAAAATTCATGCCCGCAAATGGACGGACTTGACATTGCGGGGCCGCGCCCCCAAAAGCAATGGCCGGTGTCCATTCTTTCCACCAATTTCTACGCCGGCTGGCGCGCCCGCACCGGCGCGGGTCAGCCGCTACGGGAGGAGCATGAACCGTTCCCGTCGGAGCAATTGCTGCAAATCATCTGGCAGCGGCAGCGTCTGCGGCGCGACCAGCTCGTTACATTGGACGGTCGAAAGGCCCGGGTGCTTCATCCGGGTTTCAAAAATCACGAGGCCGGCCCGGATTTCCGCGGCGCGATGGTGCAGATTGACGGCGAGCCGCCGCGCCAGGGCGACGTGGAAGTGGACCTGCGCTCCTCCGGCTGGCGCGCGCACGGGCACGACCGCAATCCCGCGTTCAAGAACGTGGTGCTGCACGTGATCTGGGAGGGAGACCGCGCGGCGGACGCAGGCATCCCGGTGGTGGCATTGCACAACCGGCTGGACGCGCCGCTGGCGGAACTGGACGCGTGGCTGGGTCGGGATTCGCTCAAAACGCTGCCGGACGAATTGCTCGGGCAATGCTGCGGGCCGTTGCGCGATTTGCCACCGGAGAAGCTGACGGAGCTGCTGCATCACGCCGCGGAAGTGCGCTGGCGGAGCAAGGCGGTGCAGTTTCAGGCGCGCGCGCGGCAGACGGGCTGGGAACAGGCATTGTGGGAGGGAATGTTTCGCGCGCTCGGTTACAAGCAAAACGTCTGGCCGATGCACAGCCTGGCGGAATCGCGTCCGCAATGGATGTCGGGGAAATGCGCGCCCGCGGCGTGCCAGGCAAGATTGTTTGGCGTGGGCGGTTTGTTGCCGGCGGAATTGACGCGCGCGGGGAACGGCTCGGACGTTTATGTGCGGCGCGTGTGGGACCAATGGTGGCGCGAGCGCGAGTAGTTCAGCGATTGCACGCTGCCGCGGCAGCTCTGGCGCTTCAACAGTTTGCGGCCGGCGAACCATCCGCAGCGGCGGCTCGCATTGGCGGCGCACTGGCTGGCGGCGGGCGACTTGCCGGCGAAGCTCGAGAAATGGTTCACGGCGACGCTGCCGGACGCCGCGCTGGCAGAGTCATTGCTGGAGACGTTGCAGGTGGAGCGCGATGAGTTTTGGTCGTGGCACTGGACGTTTCGATCCGCGCGGATGAGCAAGCCGCAGCCGATGCTGGGCGCGGCGCGGGTGACGGACTTGGCGGTGAATGTCATCCTGCCATGGTTCTGGATGCGCGCGGCGGAGGGGAAGAACGCGGATTTGCAGCGCGTGGCGGAGCGCCGGTATTACCATTGGCCGGCGGCGGAGGACAACAGCGTGCTGCGGCTGGCTCGGCAGAGACTATTGGGCGGCGCGAAGGCGTCAGTGCTGAAAGGCGCGGCGGCGCAACAGGGATTGCTGCAGATCTTGCGCGATTTCTGCGATCACTCGAATGCGCTGTGCGAGCATTGCCAGTTTCCGGAATTGGTGCGAGATTGGGGTGGAACGAAGTAGGCGGAACTTGCTAGCGGGATGATGAATGACTCTGGGGATAATATGAAGAGCAGGTGGAGCAGGACTGATTTGTGTTACCTTGTGATTGCCTTGTCAATGTTGGTTATCATTTGTGCCGGTCTCATCTCAAACGGTATCACTGCAGGGAGGGCGCGGCACAGGAAAGCAGACATCCAGATCTACGGCCTGAGAGTGGCGCTTGATAACTTCAAAGCCGACAACGGCTACTTTCCTGCGGGGACAAATGACCTGAGAGATTTGATAGAAAAGCCTGCCGGTGCAAATAGCTGGCATCCTTATTATATTTGTTTGAGCAACACAATCCCGCTTGATCCATGGGGCCATCCTTACCTTTACGAATATCCCGGCAAACATGGAACGAATGCGTATGACCTCAGTTCCGCCGGGCCGGATGGAAAGTTTGGAACGGAGGATGACATTGGCAACTAGAAACGCTTGGACGGAGATCCATTGCCAGTTTCCGGAACTGGTGCGAGATTGGGGCGGGGTGTAAATTATATCTGAGTGAGGTTCGACCACATTGAACTTAAATTATTGTGCTATGAAATTATACGAAGTTCTCTTTTATGACATGAGGGATCGAGACCGTGATCGCGACTCTATTTTCTTGGTTCGTGCCCTCGATATGCAGGGGGCGGTAGATCAGGCTATGACTATGCGGAGAGAAAATGAGTCCGTTCTACCTCACACCGTTTTCGAAATAGGCACTGATCTGGTCACCGAAAACCCAGAATACCCGGCATTTTCAAGGGTTTTGAGGGGGCCCTATTATGAGGGTGGTTTCAATTTTGGCTGGCGTGAATGGACACGAAAGGGGTTGGAAGATGGCTCTGGTAATTCTTATGAGTGGAAGGAAACGACTCACCAACAATGAAAACCCGTCCGGCTGTGCAGTTCGCTGCTCGCGTTCCGCGGGGTGGGTTCAGAACTGAGTCGGTATTTCGGGTTTGAGACAGAGAGAACTGGTCGCAACGAAAAGTCAGTAATAATTTTAGTACGGAAGGCGCGAACCGCGATGTTTGATGATTACGCCGCCGCTGCGGAATCACCGGAATGGATTTCCGGGGACTTTGTGGAATGGTTGGCGCCGTTGGCGGAATGATTGTTGTTATTCGCGGCGGCGGCAGCCTTGTTCGCGGCTTCGTGCGGATTCTTGGCGCGCTTGGCGCGGGGCAGCGGGCTGAGCATCACGTTGATGGCGCGGCCGATGAGTTTCGGTGGCGAATCAGGATGGCTGTAGGGGGCGGTGTCCTTGAGAAATTTTTCGATGCAGGCAAAGCCGAATTCCGTGTGGGCCATTTCGCGACCGCGGAACTTGAGCACGACCTTGACCTTCATGTCTTCGCAAAGGAAATCAATGGCGTGGGTGAGTTTGACACCGAGGTCATGCGGGTCAATCTTGGGGCTGAGTTGGATTTCCTTGACCTTGTTTGCGTGCTGATGCTTGCGGGATTCCTTGTCCTTCTTGGATTGTTCGTAGCGGAACTTGCCGAAATCCACCAGGCGGCAGACCGGCGGGACGGCATTGGGAGCGATCTCGACGAGATCCACGCCCTTGGCGCGGGCGAGGTTGAGGGCGTCCCCGAGGGAGATGATGCCCAACTGCGCGTGGTCCGTTCCGATGACTCTCACTTCGCGGGCACGAATCTTCCCATTGACCCTGACGAATGAAGCGGAAGAAGTAGGACGTGGAGAAAACGGGCGGCTCAAGACACCCCCGTGCGGTTAGATTTGTTCATGCAATTGTTCAGCAACGCCAAACGGGCATCATGCCCGGCCAATAGTGGCAGCCTTAATCTAGACTCAACCCCCTCCAAATTACAAGTAAATAATTGTCACAGTTTTATGGCGGAAAACCCATCTGTTTTTTGGGTGTTTTTTGGGGTTGTGGACGGCCGCGCCCGGGGCTAGGATGCGGGCCGGGACCGTGAAAAAGAAGAAGCCAAATCACATGAATCCTGAAGAAACCCAGCCGCTTGAGGGCGGCACGAAGAAATTCCAGGTCAAGGTCATCGGCGTGGGCGGCGCGGGCGGCAACGCGGTGGAATACATGGCGCGGCAGGATTTTGCCGGCGTGGTATTCACGGCGGTCAACACGGACGTGCAGGCGCTGGCGCAACTGACCCTGCCGGACAAGATCACTTTGGGCAAGAAGCTCACCCACGGACTCGGCACGGGCGGCGATCCGGAGATGGGCCGCGCGGCGGCGGAGGAGGATTTGGAAAGAATGCGGGCGTTGTGCGCTGGCGCGGACATCGTCTGCGTAGTGGCGGGACTGGGCGGCGGAACGGGCACGGGCGCCGGGCCGGTGGTGGCGAAGCTGGCGCGGGAGACGGGCGCGCTGGTGCTGGGGATTGTGACGCTGCCGTTTGATTTTGAGGGTTCGCGCCGGCAGCGGCAGGCGCAGCTTGGGTTGCGCGAGTTGAAGCTCGCGGCGGACGGCGTCATCTGCATGCCGAACCAGAAGGTGTTCAAGTTGATTGACGAGAACACGAGCATGCACGAGGCGTTCAAGATCACGAACGAACTGCTGGCGCAGGGTGTGCGGGGCATCTGGCGGCTGGTGACGCACACGGGATTGATCAATGTGGATTTCAACGACCTGTGCGCGGTGTTGCGCGGACGGCACGAGGAAAGCTCGCTGGCGACGGTGGAGGCCTGCGGCGACAACCGTTCGCACGAGGTGGTGGAAAAAATCATCGCGCATCCCTTCCTGGAAAACGGGCAGGTGCTGGCGGAGGCGGACGCGGTGCTGGTGAGCCTGGCGGGCGGCCCGGACATGACGATGGCCGAGGTGAACCGCGTGATGGAACAAATCAACCGCCAATGCGAGAACGCGCACATCATCATGGGCGCGGGAATTTACGAGGCGTTTGCGGGCAAGTTGTCGGTGACGCTGGTGGCGTCGCGTGAGAATGCGGAGGACGTGAGGGCGCGTTCGAACGCAAAGGACGGGCTGGTGGGCGAACGTGAACGCGAACTGGCGAACCCCGGGGCGCCGCGGCGTTCGTCACACAGGCATTTGCCGTCCGCGGCGGAAGCGACGGCGCAACAGGCGGAGCAAATGTTGAACTCGCGGGGCCGTCCGCGGCGCAAGGGCGGAGACAAACAAATACCGCTGCCGCTGGAGACAATCAACAAGGGCCGTTTTGAAAAGAGCGAGCCAACGATTCTTCACGGCGAGGATCTGGATGTGCCGACCTACATCCGGCGCGGGATGGCGCTCAATTGAGCGTTACAAAGTTAAATCGTTAAAAGGTTAAAACGGAGAGAGCTTCGATCCCGGCGATTCAGTCAATTTATAGCCGTGATTTTGCAATCAGGAATTGAAGCGGCATGAATGCCGCGCTCCATCCGCCATTTGTTTGTGATCACGCCCAGAAGGTCAAATCTTTAAAAAGTTACAGCGTTGCAGGCTCAGACCTGCAACGCTGTTCTACTGTTGATGTTCGGCGGTTATCCGCGAGAGTTGCCGTTTTCCCCGGCCATGCTTTTCCCGTTTCTCCAGGCGTTGAGGAACACAGACGTGTCCGTCAATTGTTTCTCCAAGGTCTCCAGTTGGCGGGCGGTCTCGGCCGAGGCCTGCCTGGCTTCGTCGCGCTCCCGCTCGGTGCGGGCCAGCAGCGTCTTGAACGGTTCAACGGCGGCGCGCACCTTGATGTCCGACTCGGCCTCCCACTTGGCCTGTGCCGCCATGCGACGGGCCTCCGCCTGCGCGTTGACCTGGAGCGCAAAGTCCTGTTCACGCTGCTTGACCATGGCCTGGGAAGCTTCGAGCTGCTGCTGCATTTCCTTGCGCAAACGGGCTTCGCGTTCGCGCATGCTGGCATCAACCTCCGAGTCGCGGCGACGAAGGGCCTCGTCCGTCTGGGCCTGGAATTCGGCGCGGACGGCATCGAGTTTCATCTGCCATTGCTGGTCGTTCTGGCGCGATTTGGACAGGAAGAGTTCTTCCTTCTGCTGCGCCTCGTGAGCGAGACGGATTTCGGCGGCACGGACGCGTGACTCGGACTGGCGTTCCCATTCCTCGTCGCGGAGCCGCAAATCCGCGTTCCACTTGCTTTGCAATTCGGTTTCCCGGGCGTGAGCCTTGACGGTCAGTTCCTGCTCGCGCTGCTTGACCCTGGACTCAAAAGCCAGTTCCTTTTGCGCCAGTTCCTGCTTCAAGCGCGTGGCGGCCTCGCGCGACTGGGCTTCGATCTGGCGTTCCAGCTCGGCAGCGCGGCGGCGCAATTCCTGTTCGGTCTGCTTTTGAACTTCAGACAAGCGGCCTTCCGCCTGGGACAGCAACTGCTGCTCGCGCTGTTTGAACCGGATTTGGGCGGCAGCTTCCTGCTGCTGCATTTCTTGTTTCCAACGGGCGTCCGCCTCGAGAGCGCGGGTGTCAAACTGGCGTTCCAACTCCGCCTTGTGGCGATTGGACTCCTGGTCCATCCGGGAGCGTTCCTCCGCGAGGCGGGCGTCAAAGGCGAGGGTCATTTCCTGCTCGCGCAGTTTCCACTGACGTTCGTGATCCTCTTCGCGTGAGCGCAGGGTCTTGGCCAGCTCCAGTTGCTGCCGTTCCAGGCGAAGCTTCTCCTGGCGGGCCGCCTTCTCCAAATCCCGCGCGGCGTCGTCCTTGGCCTGCGACAACTTGAGGGAGGCGGCATCAACCTGCTGCTGCAACTGGGAATCCGCCTTGTTGCGGGCCAGCGTGGCTTCCTTGAGGTCATGCGTCAGCTTGGATGAGACTTCGGCGGCGGCTGTTTCGGCGGCGGCCATTTCACGACGGAGCTGGGCAAGCTGTTTCCT
>DATMLG010000296.1:0-5430 GCA_035570675.1 Verrucomicrobiia bacterium
GCGTTCAAGGAGGCGCTGGCCAACGTGGTGCGTCATTCCGGGGCGACGGAAGTGCGCTTCAGCATCAGGGTCCAGAACGGCAAAATCCAATTGACCATTGCAGACAACGGACGCGGCCTGGCCGAAGGCGGCCGCACGACGGCCATGGATGGCATCAACAACATGCGCCGGCGCCTGGAAAAACTGGGAGGCCGGCTTGAAATGGACAGCCGCGCCGGCAACGGCACCACGGTGCGCTTTCAGGTGCCGTCAAATTGAAGCATTCATGACCAAAATTGCCATCGTTGAAGACAACCGCGTCATCCGCGAAAGCCTCGCCGAGTTCGTGCAGGCGGATTCGGAATTCGAAATCGTGTGCGCGTGCGGGACCGCGGCGGAAGCGCTGAAGCTCATTCCAAAGCTTAAGCCGGAAATTGTGCTGATGGACATTCAATTGCCGGACATTTCCGGCATCGAATGCACAATTCAACTGAAGCAATTGATGCCCTCGGTGCAGATCATCATGGTGACGGTGTACGAGGACACCGAGCGCATTTACAAGGCGTTGCGGGCGGGGGCCTGCGGCTACCTGCTGAAGCGCTGTAAAACCGAGGAACTGCTCTCGGCCATCCGCGAGGTGCGGCAGGGCGGCGCGCCGATGTCGCGGGAAATCGCGCGCAAGGTGATTGCCTCGTTCCAAGAGCCGGTGGCGTCGGCCGCGGAGGTGGAGGGGCTGTCGCCGCGCGAGCGCGAAATTTTGGAATTGCTGGCCGCCGGGTTTCCCAACAAGGAGATTGCCTCCCGCGTCGGGCTTACCGACGGGACCGTTCGCTGGCATCTGCGGCATGTGTACCATAAACTGCATGTCCGCTCACGGACAGAAGCCGCGCTGAAATTCCTCTCCGGCAAGGTGGAATAGGCCCATGGCAGAACCATACATCTGTGAGGCTGGTCAAACTGGCGGAAGATGCGAAAGATTTGCGGAGACACCTGTGCATGATTTTTTGGCCATGCGGTTCCGGATTTTATTTTTGACGACTGCAACCACACTTAAAACCAAACTAACTCCATGAAGAAACTCATCCTGGCCTGTCTTTTGGGCGCGTCCGTGGGCCTGCTCGCGGGCTGCAGCAAGAAGAGCGACGATACCCAGCAACAAACACCGCCTCCGACGCAAACACCTCCGGCTGCACCGCAAACGCCACCGGCTTCGGCCACTCATTAACAGGGAGGCCTCCATGGCGCCGCGAACGGAAAGTTTTGCGCGTTTCGGCAGTTTGTTTGCGATGCCTCCGATGTCGTTTCAATGCCGCTCAAATGCTTTGTGGGTGTGAGGCGCACCGGAAATGAGGGGACGCTGCTGCCCGATTACGCGCGAAGTTGACGCTTGGTAGAAATGCCGGTTAGCATGATCAACATGATCCCCCGTCTTCCAAAGATAAGTCTCCATTCTCGGTTGTTGAATCAAATCGCGCGCGGTCTCCGGCCGAAACACAATGCTGGAATCCGTGCGCCGGCATTTCGTTTTTCATTATCTTCCGCCCGATCTCCGTTGGCGATTTTTTTTACGGCGTGGGCCGTGTGGTTGCTGCCCGTTGCCGTCGTGGCCGCGGGCCGCATGGATGATATTTTGCTCTGGCCGAACGGCGCGCCCGGATCCGAGGGCAAGACCAACGCGGAGACGGTGAGAATCGCGAAGCCGACAGGCGACCATGTCGTGACCGGCGTCAACAAGCCGTCCATTACGCCTTTTCTGCCGGCGCGGCATCGGGCAACTGGAGCCGCCGTCATTGTCACTCCGGGCGGCGGTCACAGCGAACTCTGGATTGATCACGAAGGTTACAATGTCGCCCGGTGGCTCAGCGAACATGGCGTCGCGGCGTTTGTGCTCAAGTATCGCCTCGCCAAGGCCACCAATTCAACCTACACCGTGGACCGGGATGAACTGGCGGACATGCAGCGCGCCCTCCGGCTCGTCCGCAGCCGCGCCGGTGAATGGGGCGTTGATCCAGACCGGTTGGGGGTGATGGGATTTTCCGCGGGCGGCGAAGTGTCGTTTCTGGCGGCGATGCATTTTGACGATGGCATCGCGGGAAGCACCGACCCGATTGACCGCCAGGGCTGCAAGCCGGATTTTCAAGCGCTGATTTATCCCGGCAACCCGGGCCGGATTGAGCCGGCCACCAATTCGCCGCCCGCATTTCTGCTCTGCGGGAGCGCTGATCGGAAGGACATTTCGGAGGGACTGGCGGCGGTGTATCTGAAGTTCAAGCAGGCGAAGGTGCCGGTCGAACTGCACATCTACTCGGGTGTGGGTCACGGCTTCGGATTGCGCGCGAGCAACACGGGGCCGGTGTCGGAATGGCCCGACCGGTTTTACGAATGGCTGGAACAGGGCGGGTTTCTCAAGCGGCCCTGAGACCTGGATTCAATTCAATAGGGAAGCGGTGCAAGCCTTGATTCGCTGATCGTGAACAGCTCCGTCCCACGCTGTGTCATGGTTTTTGCCGGAGCCTGCGCGGACATGCCGGGCAACTTCTCACGAATCCGTGTCGAGAAATCCGGATCCTTGTCTGCCGCCCTGGCCCGGGCATTGATGTGGGATAATTGTTTCAATTCCGGTAACGGCAAATTGGTGGCAATCATTCCTCGTTCGTAAAGCAGTTCATCAAGACGGCCGTTAAGGAGCATCCGCCAGTCCCAGGGCGCGCGGTCGGCGGCAGCGCGCTGGGCGCGAACGGCGGTCGTGCAATTGTCGGTGACCGCGTTATACCATTCCGCATGCTCGTGCAGTTCATTGGCTCGGCGCAAATAGTCGAGGAAAAGCTTCCGGCCCTGTTCCGGCGTCATTTGCAGACGATAGAGGCAGGCCTCCTCGTCCTGGCGATAATTCGTCCGCAGCCGCACCACGTCCCGTTCATCGGCGATGATGTAGATCAATGTAAACTGGCGGAAGAGGCCTTTCACCGCCGAGTAGTCCTGGCCTTTTGTTTTTCGCGTCTCGATGGAAAAACAAACGTAATCGCCGCCACCGAAGCCGAAGCTGACCATCATGTGCGCGATATCCGGCGAACCCCAGGTGACAAGATACAAATCCACCGACCGCAGCTTTGTCAGATCAAATGTTTTGTCGTAGTGCCGGACGGTGTAGTCGGTTTCCGAGCGGTAATCGCAGTTGCGGATGTTGTGGATGGCCGCGATGTTGCCGTTGATTTCCGCATAAGGCAGCACGGCCACGTCCGGCTGCCAGTCGCGATTGTTGGATGGAGGCATCCACCAAAACCAGGCCACGATTCCGGCGAACGCGCCCAGGAAAATGCAACGGGCCAGCCACATGGGCCGCAGGCGCACAAACAAAGCGATCACGCCGATTGCGAATGCGCCCGCAGCCAGCAACCGCAGCGAGGCGCCCGGCAGATTCGAATAGTAAATTGCCGCCGTGGACCATGCCGCCATGCCGGCCATGACAATCCCAAACAAAATCCGCAAGGCAATCCTGATCAGGCGGCCACACAATCCGGGTTTGGACGGCTGGCTCACGGGTGCGATGGTTCCGGCGCCGGCTGAGCGGGCGGCAAAGCCGGCAACGCGGCAACGTATTCGCGCAAAATGCGCCGCACCTCCTCGATGGTGGCCGGCTGGCTCAAACAGGAATGGAAGCTGTGGACGATAAATTCTGATTTCACGTAATCCACATGGGCACTCTGATAGCTGACGACGCCGTCCGTGCCCTCGTGATAATCGCCGTCGCCCTGCACGGAGATGATGGAGTGGCCCTCGACACCGGGAGCGAGCGGGATTTTTGCCAGCGCCAGCAGGAACGGATTCTTGGGCGACATGCCGTCCAGGCTGGTGGGCGTGGCGCTGAGTTCCTTCGGGAAATGCAGCGTCTCGTATAGTCCAATAAACTCCTTGCTTTGGGTTGCCAGGGTCTCGGGAAGCTCCACCAGCTTATATGCCAGGTTCCGCAGTAAATTGCCGACCTGATAACTGCCGCGATGGGGCGTGCTGATGAAGACCACCCCTTTGACAAAAGGCAGGGCTTCGTAGAACACATACTTCCGGATCAACGCCTGTTGTTCCGGCGAAATTTTCAGGTCCTCGAGCCGGTTTGTGTTGAGCGCGCGCCAAAGTTTGTCCCCCGTATCCGTGGCGGTCAGTTTGGCCAGCAAACCGCCCTGGCTGTGGCCGATCACCACCATGTGTTGCAGCGCCGGGTCCTTGCCATCCGGATCCAGCTCCCTTATTTTCGCCGTCAGTGCTTCGCGCAACCTGGTGGCCGAATAAGCCACGGGATTGCCGCTGTTATAAATGAAATACCAGAACTGGCAGCGCTGGCGGAGCACCGGATCCGCCGAGAGGGTGTTCATCATTTCCGCCCACCAGACCGGGCTGCTGAAGGTGCCGTGCACGAACACGACCGGCACCCGCCCGGGCTGGTAGGGGCGCGACAAATAAACGTCGCTGGGAACCTGTTCTTTGCCGGAAAGGAATTGCTGCCTGCCGAGGCTCCAGACCGATGATTGGTTCAGGCCGTAGGCGAGCGGGAGCGTGGTGTCAGCCTCCAACGGCGGTGAATAATTCCCCACTTGCACCGTTTCCTGCACCAGGGGCGAATAAAGCTCCAGCGAACCGCGGCACTGATCAGTGCCCATGTCCGCGAGGCGGCCTTCAATTCGGAGGAAGGCCGTGGCGGGCATGCTGCGGGAAAGTTTGGTTTGCTCATCAACCTGGGTGACCGCGACGAGCGGCGCGCCCATCCCCGTCTGACGATTGCGCACGCTCAGGCCACGCACGAGAAAATGGTCGGCCAGGACAAATTCCTTGAATTCGCTCAAGCTCCACGGAAAACCGGGCTGTGAAAATTTGATGTTCATATGCCCGCCAGCCAGGAGCCTTGTGCTGTCCCCCAGCAGGGCGACCGAGTTGGTGCTGCGCCGTCCGGTCAACGCCCAGCCCAAACCGCAATTGTAAAGCTCGCCGGCGGCGCGGAAACGGCTGTCGAAGGCGCCCTTCAGCGAATTGGTGGAGGTCGAACCCAGGAAGAACCAGGCATAAACTGCCGAAGCCAGATAGTAATCACGGGCGTCCCGGGGTTCCCAGGGCTTGACGCTGCGACGGACCTTCTCGCCGGTGAGAAAATTCAATTCCGACAGCGCAAAGATGATATCGCGGTCCCCGCTTTCCACCGCCTTCTGATGGAGCAGTTGCAGCGTGGCATCGGGCGTTTTCTTGAACACTTCCTCCTGGTCGAATCGATGCAGGACCGCGAGTGTGTCGCCGCCCGGCCGGCCGTCGGCGATGACGTTGCCGTGGATTTGCTGATAGACGATTCCAGGAGAACTTTTGTCCGCACCGATGGGCGCAGAGCAACCCGTGCCGAACAACAGCAGGGCAACACCCAGCCATCCCAAAACCGATGAAACAACCCCTCTTCGGGAAGGATGCGGG
>DATMLG010000297.1:0-5557 GCA_035570675.1 Verrucomicrobiia bacterium
GTCAACGTGGTCTTGCCCGCGTCCGGATGCGAAATGATGGCGAACGTGCGCCGCGTCTGAATCTCTTTTGTCAAATCCACAGGGACGCGAAAGATAGCATGGAATGGGCGGGGAACAAGGAGGGAATCAAAGGCGGGTGAAACTGAATTTAGATTAAGAACCGGAACAGAGCTTTTCTAAACTTCTCATGCGGATGGGGGAGCAGTAGTGTTCCTATTCTGTGGCAACGATGCTTTATGATTTGATTCCGCGCGAGGAAAAGGCGGGGAACGACGTGTTGCTCGGCCGCTTTCTCGATTACGTGGAAGGACGGGGGTTGCAGCTTTATCCGGCGCAGGAATCGGCCATCCTGGAATTGTTCGAGGAGAAGAACGTCATCTTGAACACGCCGACGGGGTCGGGGAAATCGCTCGTCGCCACGGCGCTGCATTTTCAGGCGATGGCGCATAGTCGCCGCTCGATTTACACCTGCCCCATCAAAGCGCTGGTCAATGAGAAGTTCATGGCGCTGTGCCGTGAGTTTGGGCCGGACAACGTCGGCTTGAGTACCGGCGACGCGTCGGTGAACCGCGACGCGCCCATCCTGTGCTGCACAGCGGAGATTCTGGCGAACATTGCCCTGCGCGAGGGCGCGGCGGCAAATGTGCGCGAGGTGGTGATGGACGAGTTTCACTATTACGCCGACCGCGACCGCGGCGTGGCCTGGCAGGTGCCGCTGTTGACGCTGCCGCAGGCGCGGTTTCTATTGATGTCGGCGACGTTGGGCGACACCACCTTTTTCGAGGAGGAACTCACGCGCTTGACCGGACGACCGACGGTGGGTGTGACTTCCACGGACCGGCCGGTGCCGCTGGAACACGCGTATTCGGAACTGCCGCTGGCCAAGACGCTGGAAAGTTTGATCGCCGACGGCAAGGCGCCGGTGTATGTGGTGCATTTCACGCAACTGGAGGCGGCGCAGAGCGCGCAGGATTTCACCAGCCTCAATGTCTGCACGCGCGACGAGAAGGCCGCCATCGCCAACACGCTCGAAGGATTCAAGTTCAGCAGTCCCTACGGGCCGGAAATCAAAAAGTGGCTGCGGCATGGAATCGGTTTGCATCATGCGGGACTATTGCCAAAGTACCGGGTGCTGGTGGAACAACTTGCTCAACGCGGTTTGTTAAAGGTGATTTGCGGGACGGACACGCTCGGCGTGGGCATCAATGTGCCGATTCGGACGGTGTTGTTTACGCGCTTGTGCAAGTTTGACGGGCAGAAGACGGTGATTCTGAGCGCGCGGGATTTTCATCAAATCGGTGGGCGCGCCGGTCGGAAAGGATTTGACGACCAGGGCTGGGTGGTGGCGCAGGCGCCGGAGCATGTGATTGAAAATCTCAAGCTGGCGGAAAAATCTGCGCGGGACGGGAAGAAAACCGTGAAACGCCAGGCGCCGGAGAAAAATTTCGTCAACTGGGACAAGAACACGTTTCTGCGGCTCATCAGCGCGCCGCCGGAGCGGTTGATCTCGCGGTTTCAGGTCACGCACGGGATGTTGCTGAATGTGCTGAGCCGGAAGGGCGACGGTTGCGCGGCGATGCACAAGTTGATTCGCGACTGTCACGAAACGCCGAAGGCAAAGAAGGCCCACACGCGGCGGGCGTGGCAGTTGTTCCGCTCGCTGGTGGACCGGAAGATCGTGGAGTTCATTCCGCCGACGGAGGATGGCGTCTATCTGCGCGTCAACGTGGCGTTGCAGGATGATTTTTCGATGGACCAGGCGCTGTCATTGTATCTGCTCGACACGATTCCGCTCGTGGATCCGCAGGCGCCGGATTACGCGATGGTGCTGCTGACGCTGGTGGAGTCCATCCTGGAGGATCCGGACATCATTCTGCGCAAACAGCTCGACAAGGTGAAGGATCGTAAGATGGCGGAGATGAAGATGGAAGGCATAGAATACGACGAGCGGATGGAGGAACTGGAGAAGCTGGAGCATCCGAAGCCGAACCGCGAGTTTATTTATGAGACCTTCAACGCGTTCGCCGCAAAACATCCATGGGTGGGCCAGGAAAACATCCGCCCAAAATCCATCGTCCGCGAGATGTTTGAGGAGTTCCGTTCGTTCGCGGACTACATCAAGTTGTACGAATTGCAGCGCGCGGAGGGGGTGCTGTTGCGGCATTTGAACAGCGTGTTCAAGGTGCTGGCACAGACGGTGCCCGACGCGGCGAAGAACGACCAGGTCCGCGAAATGGAACTGTATCTCGGCACGACCATCCGGCAGGTGGACTCAAGCCTGTTGGATGAATGGGAGAAAATGCGCGACCCGAACTATCGGCCGGGCGAGCCCAAGGAAGCGCGTCCGCCGGGCGCGGAGGAGGCCGCGGCGGACATCACCCGCGATGTGAAGGGGTTCACCGCCGCGATACGCAATCGCGTCTTCACCTTTCTGCGCGGAGTGGCGATGGGCGATTACGAGCCGGCGATTGCCGGGCTGAATTCAACCGTGGACACCGAGGACCAGCCGTGGACGGCGGCGCGGTTGGAAAAAATTATGGAATCCTACCATGCGGATCACGAGCACATCTGCCTTGACCCGGATGCCCGCAATGCGCGGCATACTTATGTTCTGCCAGCCGAAGACAAGAAAACCTGGCGCGTGCAACAGATGCTCGTGGACCCGGAGGAACACAATGACTGGGTGGCGGAATTTGAAGTGGATTTGGCGGGATCGAGAAGCTTGGGCGAACCGATGATGCGGTTGCTGCGGTTGGGGAGTTTAACGCAGAGATAAGAACCTGCCAGAGCGCGTCCGGATCTGTTCGTCCGCAACCCGAATGGACTACGGCCCAAGCTGAATTCGATAGAACTGTTCCGGCAGCGTGCCGATGTTCGTAATCACAAAAGTTACCGGCACGACCTGTGAATTGGTGGTCCACAGGGTCTGCCAGGTGGTCAGATTGGTTGAAGTCAGCAGGGTATAGTCCGGGCCTTGTGTTCCGGTCGCCTGCAATTGCAATTGTCCGCCCAGCGTGGTTGAGGTGACATGAGTCTGGCTCAATGGATTGACCGCGACTGTGAAACTGTTCGTTGCGCTCAAGCTGGAAGGGGCATTGTCGGCAACCTTCACCGTGAAAAGGTTGGTGGACCCGGCCTGGCTCACGTGCGGACGCCACGTGATGACGCCGTTGGAAGTGTTAAGCGTCGCGAACGAGGGATTGGCCAGCAGACTGTAGGTCAGGGTGTACGGAGGCGACTGCGGGTCGGTGGCAATGTTCGTGACGGAAAAGTTCACGCCGGCATTGACGGTCTGATTGGAGATGGCCGCCAGGGACGCCGTCAAGTTCGCATTGCTCTGCCCGACGAAGGTGACCACGCTCATGCCGGGAAGCGGGTAGCTGAATGAAGTGTTGGTTACCGTGACAGGAGTCTGATTGACGAGCGACAAATTGGCCGAAGTAATCCACGGTGTCACCGAAGCGGTGGTGAAATTGGTCAAGTTGAAAACCTGCGTCACCGTGACGGGGCTGGAATTGATGGCGACGATGGCAAAATTTGACGACACCGAATCCTTGTAGGCGCTGACCAGTATCGGGCCGGTGCTGTTGGTGACGTTGATGCGGTAGTAATTGGGACGGACGAAGCGGCTGAAATTGCCCGTCGTGTACATGCGTTTGGCAGGAATGCCGTTGTTATCCGCCAGACCCTCGTTCCCGCCGGCGCCGGAGATGAGCCACCAGTAATGCCAGGCATTCACCTGCGCGGAGGTCATGAACAAATGGATGCGCCCGGCATAATATACTCCGTTGGCGATGCTGCTGTCGCTGCCGCTGAGTAGTGACACTTCGGTCTCCCACAGCGCCTTGCCATAACTGTTTTTGACCAGCGACGCCGGGCCGCTGTTGCCATCGTAATTATGGTCGGCAACAATGCCGACATCTGCCGCCACGTTCGGATCGTTCATGGCGGTCACGGTCAGGTTGGAATAATCCTGCCAGTTCTGGCTTTCCGGCAGGACGATTTTTGTCGAGGAGACATTGCTGGCCGCTAGGGCGTTGTAAAGATAGGGAACGAAGTCGTGAATCTGCTGCGCGCTCCAGTTGCAGGATTCATAGGTCGACACAATCGCGTCCGGCTCATTCTGCACCGAGAGGGCGTACAAATTGACGCCGTAAGTGTTCTTCATGCTGACCACATACCCGGCGAGCTGGCTGGCGTAGGCCTGATAGTTCGCGGTGTTTCCAATAAAGCCGCCGTTGGTAATGTTGTTATTGTTTTTGAAATTGGCCGCCGGACTCCAGGGCGTGCTCCAAACTTTTGCGCCCCGCGTCTGGGCCATTTGCATGATGGTTTGCTCAATCGTCGTTCCACCAGGCGCGATGCGCGAACGCAACAGGGAAAGCCCGATGCCGTTAAACGCAAAGTTTGACCCGTTGTTTCCGCGGCCAATGCCGCTGTTCGTGGAGAAAAACATGTCGGCCTGGGCCGTGGTCCATAAACCATCCCAAGCCGACGAGGCGCCAAAACCATCAATCCGTTGGAAAACGACCTTGCTGTCAACGGTGCAGGCGCCGTTGGTCGGGAGCGGCGGGCCGGTGAACTGAATGTTGTCCACCCACAAGGTTGAAGAGCCATTGAGGGGGGACGACGGGTTGTTGGGAGCGTAAATGTGAATTAGGACGTCATTGATTTGATTTAGATTGCTGTCCGTTGTGACGTTTATCGGCACGCTGACATGCACCCAGTTTGTGTTGGTCGAAGGGACGTCCACGCTGCCAAAATAATCCTGCCCGTAACTGGCCAGAATGATGTCCCCGAATTGCAAATGCCCAAAAGTCACCGTGCCATCAGAATTTGTGGTCGTGGCCGAGCCGGGCGCGAACCGGACATCGCATTGGAAATTGGTGTAAAGGGCGCCGTTCAGGGGCGGATTGATGCCGGTCTGGCCATCATAGACTTCGAACTGATTGTTGTTCGTGCTGAAATTCGCCGTGATCTTCATCGAACCGGAGGCCGGGTTGTTGCTCGCGTCGTTGGCGGAGTCCCAGGCCAGGGACTGAAAGCCGCTTCCGAACCAGTTGGCCCACACGTTCCCAATTTGGCCATTGGAATAGATGTTCCCACCGACACCTCCCGGATCAAACCCGTCCACCAGATAAACTGTTTGCTGCGCCTCGGCGAAGCCGGCAAAAAAACACGACAAAACGGCCGCAAAAATCAGATTCTTCTTCATGAGCTTTCTTATATATAGCACAAAAACCGCCGGTTCACTTGCCATAAAGGAGATGGCCTGAAAGCAGCGTGAATTTCCGCCTTTAAACTCGGCCCGGCAACCCGCAGGCCAGCGAGCCGCCTTCTGATTCGTTCGCAAAATCGAGCCGCGAGGTCCGATATTTGCTGGGCGGGACTTTATTGACGGATTTGAAAACACGCGAAAAATAAAACGGGTCGCCATAGCCCAGGGCCGCCGCCACCTCTTTCACACTCGCCGAGCCGGAACTCAGCAGCCGGCAGGCATGACGCATGCGGAGCCGGGTGAAGTAATCCATCGGCGCACAGCCGGTGCGCTGTTTGA
>DATMLG010000298.1:0-8334 GCA_035570675.1 Verrucomicrobiia bacterium
CTGGAGAAGGCAAAGGCCCTGTACGGCCGCGCGATCAAGACGTTGATTCCCGTTTCGTCCTGCCGCGTGGCCGAAGCCACAAAATTGCTTGAGAACATTTTCCGCAGCGTGAACATCGCGCTCGTCAACGAGCTGAAGCTCGTTTATGGGGCGATGGGAATTGACATCTGGGAAGTCATCAACGCGGCGAAGACGAAGCCGTTCGGGTTTATGCCGTTTTATCCGGGACCGGGACTGGGCGGCCACTGCATTCCCATTGACCCGTTTTATCTCACCTGGAAGGCGCGGGAATATGGCCAAAACACGCGCTTCATCGAGCTGGCGGGCGAGATCAACACGGCCATGCCGCAATACGTCATCAACCGCACCGCCGAGGCGTTGAACGCCCAGCGCAAGCCGTTGAACGGAAGTTGCGTGCTCCTGATCGGCCTGGCCTACAAGCCGAATGTGGATGATGACCGCGAATCGCCCAGCTATGTGCTCATGGATTTGCTCGGGGAACGCGGGGCTGATGTCGCCTATTACGATCCATACGTCCCGGTCATCCGGCCGACGCGCGAACACCCGCACTGGGCGGGCACGCGTTCGGTGATGTGGAACCGCGAAACGATCGCGAGCTTTGACGCGGTCATCATCGCGACCAACCATCAATCCATCAACTACGCCGAGCTCGGCGAATGGGCGCAATGCATCATCGACACCCGCAACGCCATGGCGACCATCACCAAAAAACCCGGCCAGGTTTGGAAGGCCTGAGCAACGCCGCTATATCATCCGACTCCAACTGTTGAAGCATTAATCTATGAGCCAAGCCATCCCCTATCTCGATCTTCCCGCGCAACTCCGGCCCCTGCGGAAGGAGCTTGATGCCGTCATCGCCAAAACGCTGGACAATTGTTCCTTTTGTCTCGGCCCCGACGTGGTCCAATTTGAAAAGGATTTCGCCAAGTTTTGCGGCGCGAAACACGCGGTCGGGTTCAACACCGGCACGTCCGCGCTTCATATTGCGATGATGCTTTTGAACGTCGGGCCGGGCGATGAAGTCATCACTACCCCGCACACGTTTGTGGCGACGAGCTGGGCGATTTCCTATGTCGGCGCGCGGCCGGTTTATGTGGACATCGACGACTCGACTTTCAATCTGGATCCGAAGCTTGTGGAGCGGGCGATCACGCCGAAGACGAAGGTCATAATGCCGGTGCATTTGTACGGGCATCCGTTTGACGTGGATCCGATCCTGGAAATTTGCCGGCGGCACAAGCTGCCGCTCGTGGAGGACGCCGCCCAGGCGCACGGCGCGAAATATCGCGGCCGGACCATCGGGACTTTTGGCGCGATCTCCTGTTTCAGTTTTTATCCGGGAAAAAACCTGGGGGCCTGCGGCGAAGGCGGCGCGCTGGTGACGAACGATGACGCCTTTGCGGCGCGCGCCCGTTCCTTGCGCGAACATGGTTCCACGCAGCGATATTACCACGATGAAGTGGGGTTCAATTACCGGATGGAAGGCATCCAGGGCGGGGTGCTTGGCGTGAAGCTGCCGCATCTGAACAAATGGACGGAAGGCCGCCGCCGGGTGGCCAAAAGGTATCACGAACTGCTGGCGGACACGCCGCTGCAATTGCCGCGCGAGGCGGACTTCGCCGAGAGTGTTTATCATCTGTACGTCGTGCGGCATCCGCGGCGTGATGACCTGAAAAAGCATCTTGAGGCGAACAAGGTCGGCTGCGCGCTGCACTATCCGCTGCCGCTGCACCTGCAAAAGTGTTATGCGTCGCTCGGCCACAAGGCGGGAGATTTTCCGGTGACGGAAAAGGCCGCCCGCGAATGCCTGAGCCTGCCAATTTATCCTGAACTAACCGACGAACAGGTTCAGCAAGTCGCCACAGTCATCAAGGATTTCTTCAAATAACCGGCTTCAGCAGCTTCGACTTTTCTAAATCTTCTTCACCGTTTTCCGGCACTACTTTCGGCCTTCAGTCCGGAGGTGTTTACCTGTCGTTTGTGCCCACGCAAACGCCCAAAAGGGAACAATTTATCCACGGTCTGGTCTCGGGCATTCTACGGATGCAATACGCCCGTAGTTGTGCATAACTTCCCCTTCTTTTGTTAATAACTCCTTCTTGCCATTCGTGGCGTCCGCATTTGTAATTGTTTGTCTTTCCATCCCAAGGATGGCGCGTGTAACCCTTGAGGGTGGTTGACGTCGTGGGGAAATAAAAATCTCCCGGCCGGTTTATTCCTGAAAGTTTGCCCCTTGTTTTCTCTATTGATGCAAGGACACGCCGCGTAAACAAGACTGCCTAGTTTGGGAAATATGAAAAACGGGATTAATCAGGTGAACGGGAACGGTTCTTTTTTTGGCAGGTCGTGTTGCTGGATGGCCGCAACCGTCTTGTTGCTGGGCGGTTTGGGAGCAGTCCCGCGCGCTGGAGCAGCGTCGTGCCTGCAGGCTCCGTCCGGGTTGATCAGTTGGTGGCCGGGGGATGGCAACGCGCTGGACATCACAAGCACCAACAACGGCACACTGCAGGGCGGCGCGACGGATACCGCCGTGGGCGAAGTCGGCCAGGCCTTCAGCTTTAATGGTTCCACCAGCTACGTTTCCATTCCCGATTCCGCGGCTCTCCGTCCCACCAACCTGACGGTCGAGGCATGGGTGCTCTTTAACTCTCTCAATTCAACCGGCAATTCTGCCGTCGGCCAGCAATACATCGTCTTCAAGCAAAATACGCGCTCGGGCAATTTCGAGGGTTATTATCTGGGCAAGGAACGCGGCACAGGCGGCGACCATTTTGTCTTCGCCGTCAGTTCCTCGGCCGGCGCGAGTGTCGAGGCGGACTCGGGGCTGGTCATTGCCACCAACGTTTGGTATTATGTCGCGGGGGTGCGGGGTTCCAATTTTGTTCAACTTTACTTGAATGGACAAATGGTCGGGCAGACGACCGTGACCTTCGCGCAAAATTACGGCACTGAGCCGCTGTTTTTCGGCAGCTCTGGTGAATCTTACTGGGACGGGAAGCTCAGCGGCATGTTGGATGAAGTTTCCCTTTACAACCGGGCGCTAGGTTCCAATGAAATCGCCGCCATCTTCACCGCCGGTAGCGCGGGCAAATGCAAGAGTGCGCAGCCACCGACTGTCACCGTCGTGCCGGCCAGCCAGACTGTGGCCCTGGGTGGCACCGCCGTTTTCACGGCCAATGCCGGCGGCACGCCCCCGTTTGGTTATCAGTGGCAGTTCGCCGGCGCACCCATCGCCGGGGCCACCGCCGTGAGCCTTGCCATTACGAACGTCCAAACGACCAACGCCGGCAGTTACACCGTGGTCGTGACCAATTCCGTGACTGCTGTCACCAGCCTGGTGGCAACTTTATCGGTTGCAGTGCCGCCCGTCATAACCCTTCAGCCGGTTGGCAGCATCAATCTGGTCGGAAGCACTGCGACGTTTACCGGGGCCGCCACGGGCACCTTACCATTGAATTATCAATGGACGTTTAACGGCGTGGACCTGGTGAATGGCGGGCGCATCAGCGGCGCGAACACAAATTCACTCACCATCGTCAATGTGCAGCCGGGTGACACCGGCAATTATATTTGGATGGTGAGCAACGCCGCCGGCACGACCAATGCCATTCCGGCCATGTTGACCGTCAATGGTCCCCCGGTCATCAACGCGCAACCCGTCAGCCAGATAGTCGCGCCGGGAACGTTGGTCACGTTTTCAGTCTCCGCGACCGGGACGGCTCCGCTCGGCTATCAATGGCAGTTTAATGGCACGCCGTTGACGGATGGCAATGGCATCTCCGGCTCTGTCACCGCCGTGCTGAGCCTGTCGAGCGCACAGACCAACAACGCGGGAACCTATTCGGTAACAGTTACCAATGCACTCGGAACGACGAATAGCGGATTCGCCACGCTGGGCTTTATTCTGCCGGGAAGCTGCGATTCCGCGCCATCGGGACTGGTTGGCTGGTGGCCCGGCGATGGCAATGCCAATGATGTCACGGGCGCCAATAACGGCACGCTCCAAGGCGGTGCCACCGCGAACGCGCCCGGCGAGGACGGACCGGCCTTTAATTTTGACGGTGCCAATGGTTACGTGTCCATTCCTGATTCCGCAGCCCTGCGGCCCACCAACTTGACGGTAGAAGCGTGGGTTCTATTCAACTCGCTTAATTCCGTCGGCAATGCATCGCCGGGGCAGGAGTACATTGTTTTCAAACAGAACACGCGTTCGGGCAATTTCGAGGGGTATTATCTGGGCAAGGAACGGGGAACGGGCGGCGACCATTTTGTGTTCACGGTCAGTTCCTCGGCGGGTGCAAGTTCTGAGGCTGATTCCGCGCCGGTCATTGCCACCAACGTTTGGTATCACGTTGCGGGAGTGCGCGGGTCCAACTTCGTTCAACTCTATTTAAACGGACAAATGGTTGCTCAATCGGCGGTGACCTTCCCGCAGAATTACGGTACGGAGCCGCTGTTTTTTGGAACCTCGGGCGAATCGTACTGGGACGGCAAGCTTGCGGGTTATCTGGATGAGGTCGCCCTCTACAACCGGGCGCTTGCCTCGAATGAAATCGCCGCCATTTACGCGGCCGGAAGTGCGGGCAAATGCAAGGCCGCTGCCGCCCCAACCATTGCCGGCCAGCCGGCGAGCCAGATCATCACGGTGAACGGGACGGTGTCCTTCAACGTCGTGGTGGCCGGCTCAACGCCGATCCTTTATCAATGGTACAAAGACGGAGTCAAGCTGGCCAACAACACGGACATTTTTGGTGCGACCGGGCCTACCCTGACGATTCAAAATCTCCAGCTTACCGACATCGGCAATTATGATGTGATCGTCGCCAACAGTTTGGGTTCAGCCACCAGCACGGTGGCGTCGCTCAACACCGGCATTCCGCCGGCCAATGATAATTTTGTGAACGCGCAGGCCATTTCCGGAAGTTCCGGCTCCGTTACTGGGAACAATGCGGATGGGAGCAAGGAACCTGGTGAACCGAATCATGCCGGAAACCCCGGTGGCGCGTCGATTTGGTACACATGGACGGCGCCCTCCACCAGTCCGGTCACCTTTGACACATGCTTGAGCGCCTTTGACACGCTGCTGGCAGTGTATACGGGCAATACGGTGACGAATCTCACGCTCATCGCAAGCAACGATGACGCCACCACAAACTGCAATCGCAGCCGCCTCACCTTCACGCCCGTGACGGGGACTGTTTACCACATCGCCGTGGATGGCAAGAATGGAGCAAACGGCAATCTCACACTTCGCTGGGCCCAGGCCACGGTGCCGTTGCCGGATTTGTCGCTGGTCGCCTCCGCCGTCAATCCGATGATCGTCACGAATACATTTGCGCCGACGAGTTGCGCCGTGGAGGAAGGATTGATCCAGGCGGGCACAAGAACCATCATCCGTTTCAGCACGCAAACGGAGAACTCAGGCACTGCGGACATGATTTTCGGTAATCCGGCCGATAATCCGCTGTTTGTCTGGGCGCCGTGTCATGCGCATTATCATTTCCAAAATTACATGTCCTACCGCTTGCTGGATTCGAATGGCCACCTCGCGGCGATTGGTCTGAAGGTTGGGTTCTGCGTGCTGGACGTGTTCCGCTGGAGCCCGACCGCGGGTTCGACCGCCATATACAGTTGCACCGATCAGGGCATCCAGGTCGGCTGGGGCGACCTTTATGATTCGACGCTCGATGGACAGTGGATTGACATCACCGGATTGCCCAACGGCAACTATACGATGGAACTCGAGGCCAATCCGCAGGGCATCATTCAGGAGGCCGATTACACAAATAACGTCATTCATGTGCCAATCGCCATTGGCAATCCCAGCGCACCGCCGCTGAATGATAATTTCGCGAACGCCCAGGCATTGCTTGGTGGTTTCGCCACCGTCCCGGGAAACACCGCCAATGCAACCAAGGAAGCGGGCGAACCGAACCATGCCGGCAATGTTGGCGGTCATTCAATTTGGTATACTTGGACGTCGCCGAGCACGAAGGCAGTGACCATCGACACCATCAACAGCAGCTTCAACACGCTGCTGGCAGTGTACACGGGCACCAGCCTCAATAACCTCGCGCTGGTTGCGAGCAATGATGACATCGCGCCCGGTTTCTTGCAGAGCCGGGTGACCTTCAATGCCACTGCCGGCACCACCTATCAGATTGCGGTGGATGGATACAACGGCGCCTCGGGGAGCGTTGTCCTCACCCTGAATCAGACGCTTCAAAACGATAATTTTGTGAACGCCGAGTCCATTGGCGGCGTCAGCGGCGTGGTATACGGCAGCACCTCGGGAGCGACCAAGGAACCCGGCGAACCGAACCACGCCGGCAATCCGGGCGGTAATTCCATCTGGTATTACTGGACAGCGCCCATCAGCGGGACTGCCACGTTCAACACGTTCGGCAGTCAGTTCAGCACGCTGCTGGCGGTCTATACGGGGAGTGTGGTGTCGAATCTTACGCCGGTGGCCAGCGACGCCGCCTTTGCCCCGCCGAGCAACGTCCAAAGCAGCGTCACCTTTAGTGCCATCGGTTTGACCCGTTATGATATAGCGATTGACGGTTTCAACGGCGCGAATGGCGACAGCACGCTGAACTGGAACCTCGCCGCCGGCGCGGGGCCATTGGTGGCTGGCGGGGTCCGGTTTGGCCTTGCCGCAATCACGCCGCAGGTGACAACAGGGTTCCTGCCCGAGGGGGAATTTCAATTGAATATCTCCGGCCTCCCGCTGCAGAATTATCGGATCCAAGAGTCTTGCGATCTGCAACATTGGGCTTCCATCGTCACCACCCTGGCCGATGAACGCGGATATGCCTCTTTCACCGACAAGACCACAATGCGAACGACCGGACAACCGGCGTCACAGGATGCGCTTTGCGGCGCCGGACAGGCTGCCGGCCTTTCCGGTCCGCGCGCGCGCTTCTACCGCGCCATACCGACGGCACCAAACTAAAACTCAACGTCCCGGCATTTTTTGTCGAGATGGCGGGTGATTTCGTTGATGAGTTCAGGCGACAGCACCGGCGCGTCATCGGTGACGATGGCGGAGCGGATCATTTTGGGATTCATCACGGCAACCTCGCCTTCGCCCTTGCAATTCACCCACCAGCCCGGAAGCGTCAGAATGGGTTTCACCTTCACGGATGCGTTCAGGTCTTCGGACAAGATTTGAGCGAGGCGTTCGGCTTGGTCGCACGCCTGCGCGGGAGATTTGGAATCGTAAGCATTCGGAAACTGGAGGCAGATGCCGTCATAGACCACTTCGTGGTCCGGTTGCGAGGAAGGGGATTTTTGCTTGGAGCGGGTTTTGGTTTCGATGGCATAAACGCCCGAGGGCGCGACGACGACGTGATCGAGGTTCCAGTTTTTCGACAGGGGAACATCGTGGAAGACCCGGCAGCCATCGAGCATCAGACGGTTCAATTCCTCGCCGACGACCCGTTCGCCGCGGTAACCAAGGCGGACATGCTCGTGCCGCTTGAACCGGCGGAACAAAACGAGAGCCAGGAGGATGTAGGCACCCACGGTTACCACCATGACAACCCGCCAGGCAAAGGTGAAGGCGGGCGAGGCAATTTCCCGTGCGGCGAGATAAATGATCAGGACCAGGACAGGAAAACCGAGCAGCCAAAACAACTGTTCATCAATTTGCTTGTATAGATCTTCCGCCCATTTTCGCGTGGATTCTCCCGGTGGACGGAGCAATTTCTCAGATACCGGCGCACGCCGGCCCCGGGATTTGTCCCGGGTGTCGCACCATTTCAAAGCAATTACGAGGATTCCCAGCGGGACATAGGAGAGAAACGTGTACAGGAGTGGAGTAAACATTGGCACTTTCTATAATCGCCTCATCTGCATCATCATCACCGGGCAAATTGCAGCTAATTTCGTGCCGAAACGGGACAGTTTTGAGCAACGGAAATCCGCCAAAAAAGGCGGAAAATGGCAAAGAGGCTGCATTACCGGCACAATGGCAGGCGCGGACAAGGAGTGTTTGACGTTCGGTGCGGCGATTGATAAAAATTGGCGCAGTCCGGTGGCAAAAGCAGCATGAAGAAAACCAAACAACCCAGATATCGTCGAATTCTGTTGAAGCTCAGCGGCGAAGCGTTGGGAGGGCAGGGGGGCACGAGCATTTGTCCGGAGGCGGTCCACAACATGGCGCAGCAAATCGGCGAGGTCCGCGACATGGGCGTGCAAGTGGTGCTGGTCGTGGGCGGCGGCAATATTTTTCGCGGACTGGCGGGCAGCGAGCGCGGCATCGAACGTGCGACCGGCGATTACATGGGCATGCTGGCGACGATCATCAAT
>DATMLG010000299.1:0-5874 GCA_035570675.1 Verrucomicrobiia bacterium
CGGTGGAACTCAGCACGCGCGCGGTCTGCCAGGACCATGATAACCCCACGCCGCCGGCGAACCACGCGCCAGCCCAAAAATTGTCCGGTTTGCCGCTCCATGAGGAACTGGTGATGATATTCGTGCTTGGGCTGGCGATGGCCATGGCGACAGTGCCGGGATGCAAAACATCGCCGCTTCCGTAATTGGGATACTGCGCCTCATGCATCATTACTCCGTCTACAAAGACCTGGTTGAAACCCTCGCCAAGATTCCAGCCCGCCGCGGCCTGGTAAATATTGTTTGAAAATGACGTCCAGCCGGTGACGGCGTCCGCGCCATCAATCGTCACCACTTCGTTCGAGTAAGCCGCATAAGTAATTGGCGCGTTGCTCGTGCCGGACTGCGTGGGGGTGATGGTCTCGTGATAAACTCCCGCCCGGATGAAGCAGAGGTCGCCGGCCACCATTCTGGCGGAAGCCCGCGCAATCGTTTTGAGCGGCGCGGCGAGATTGGTGCCCGGATTGGCGAATGAGCCGTTTGTGGCAACGTAGTAAATGGTTGCCTGCGCGTGAATTACGCTCAAGCCGCAAATGACCAGCGCTGTCAAAACCAATTTCTGCGCCCAAACCTGAAGGAGCGCATGGAAGGAAAGAGGATAATGCCGGTTCCTGGAAGCGCTACGGGCAGGAAACGAGTCGTTGATGGGAGGCGCATTTTTCACCGGTGTCTTTTTCTTCTACCACAGAAACTCATCGGCATCAATATTAAGCACGGGATCTGTTAGGAGTTTTGTCGTCGCACCGCGGCACTCCCAAGCTTGCCAGCTTGACGCGTTACGATTAGAACGTGGGCTTACTGATTTCCGACGGCCCGGCAATTTGGAAACGTCCCATGCTCAAACCAACGCCCAGTTACGAAGCCTTGACGCCGGAAACATCCGCGTCAGCGGGCATGAAGTCGCGTTTCCCGGCGTGGTTGGCGGCTTTGTTGCTTGGGCTGGTGACGATCCTCCTTTACTGGCCGTCGATAAACCATGACTTCGTCAATTACGACGACCCGGTCTATGTCACCGCGAATGCGCACGTCCAGGCCGGCCTGACCTGGGGAAATCTAAAATGGGCCTTCACCAATCCGGTGGGCCCCAATTGGCATCCCCTGACGGTGTTGTCGCATATGCTGGACTGCCAGCTTTTTGGCCTGAATCCCCGGGGACATCATTTGACCAGCATGGTGTTGCACACCATCAATACCATGCTGGTATTTCTGTGGTTGCGCAGTCTCACCGGGGCGACCTGGCGGAGCGCGTTCGTGGCGGCCCTGTTTGGATGGCACCCGGCGCATGTGGAATCGGTGGGTTGGGTGGCGGAGCGCAAGGATGTTTTGAGCACCTGCTTTGGTCTGCTCGCACTTATATTTTACACCCTCTACGCCGGCCAATCCGGATTTCAAAACTCAAAATCCAAAATATATTACTGGCTCACGCTGGTTCTTTTCGCCTGCGGCCTCATGAGCAAGCCGATGCTGGTGACGTGGCCGTTGGTCATGTTGTTGCTCGATTACTGGCCGTTGGAGCGATGGAAAGCGACCAGCTGGTGGCATTTGGCGCGGGAAAAAATCCCATTTTTCGTCCTGGTGGCCCTGGCAAGCGTGGTGACGTTTGCAGTGCAGAAACATGGCGGAGCGGTGGAGACGAGTGAACACCTTCCCATGGGCGCACGCATCGGCAACGCCCTGGTTTCGTACTGCCGCTATCTGGGAAAGCTGTTCTGGCCGGCGAAGTTGGCGGTGTTTTACCCGCATCCTGGTTCTTGGCCGCCGGCGGAGGTGCTGCTGGCGGGCGGATTTTTAACGGTGCTGTCGGCGCTTTTTTGGTGGCAACGGAGCCAGCATCCGTTTTTGCTCATGGGTTGGTTGTGGTTTCTGGGGACGCTGGTACCGGTGATCGGGCTGGTCCAGGTGGGTGATCAAGCACTGGCAGATCGGTACACTTACATTTCGTCGTTGGGGATTTTCATTCTGGTGAGCTGGGGTGTGTACGAACTCAGCCGGGGCTGGCGGTATCAAGTGGAGGGGTTGTCGCTGGCAGGTTGCGCGGTGCTTGTTTTGTGTCTGGCGATGACCCCACGGCAATTGGGCTATTGGCAGGACAGCGTGGCGCTGTTTCGGCACGCGCTGGTGGTTACAGAAAACAATCCGCTCGCACACGGCAACCTCGGGGCCGCCCTCCTTGACAAGGGCCAGAACGAGGAGGCAATCGAGCAGTTGCAGGAGGCCATCCGCCTTAAACCAGATTTTGCCGGGGCACGCAACAACCTCGCCACTGCTCTCAGCAATACAGGCAGGATGGGTGAGGCGATCGACCAGTTTCAGGAAGCCGTCCGGCTTGGACCGGATGATGCCAGAGCCCACGACAACCTTGGCGCCGCGCTCGGTCGGAAGGGCCAGATGGACGCCGCGATCGACCAGTTCCGGGAAGCCATCCGCCTGAAACCAGATTTCGCCGGGGCCCACAACAACCTCGGCAATGCCCTCTCCAGCGAAGGCCGGCTTGATGCCGCCATCGGTGAGTTTCAAGAGGCCATCAACCTCAAACCGGATTTTGCGGATGCCTACAACAACCTGGGCGCCGCCCTTGGTGGGAAAGGCCGCATGGATGAAGCCATCGGCCAGTTTCAAGAAGCCATCCGCTTGAAACCGGATTTCGCGAGGGCGCACAACAACCTGGGTGTCGCCCTTGGTCGAAAAGGCCGGATTGACGAGGCGATCCGCGAGTTTCAGGAAGCCATCCGCCTCAAACCGGATTTCGTCGATGCCCGCAATAATCTTGCCCGGGCGCTACGAATGAAGGACGGTTCCGCGGGCCGGTGAATCGCGGAATGGTCTCGCCCAAGCCGGACGCTTAGAAGTTTTCCCCTCACGGAGTGCCGGCATACCAGTTTTCACCGTCATCATTTGGAAGCTGGCGGCCGGTTCTTGAAAATAAGTTGATGCTCCAGTATCGCGTAACGGTCGGTCATGCCCGCGAGATAATCACAAATGGCGCGATACCGGCCGGCGGCACGGGCGCGCTTGCGGGCCTGTTCGCCCATGTCGCCCGGATGTTTGAGAAAATGCCGGAAGAGGTCCGCAAGCATGCCGACGGCACGTGAGTTGGGGACGTGCACGACGGGATTGTAGTAGAGGTTTTTGTAGAGATAGCGGCGGAGTTCGATGTTCAAGCCGCGCCGCGCGGGACTGTATTGGACGAGCGAGACAGGATGCCGCCGCACATCATCCGCGCTCGTTACGTTCGCCGCCGAGATCCGTTTCTCGGTTGTTTCCACGACATCGCGGACCTGCAGGTCAATGATGCAGCGGATGATGAAATAGCGGCGGCATTCATCGGGGAGCCGGCCGTATTCCCGGGAGACGGTGCGGCTGGCCTGCCGCCAGATGCGAACGTCACGATTCAATTGTTTCTCCGACAACAATCCCGAATCCAGACCGTCGTCGAGATCGTGGCTGTAGTAGGAAATCTCGTCGGCCACGTTGGCAACTTGCGCCTCGAGGGAAGAGGATTTGCCAGCGAATTCCTTTTTCTTGCCAGGATGATCGTAGCCGGTGCGATGCTTGGCCAGGCCCTCCCGCACTTCCCAGGTCAGATTCAGCCCGGGAAAGCGCGGGTATTTCTGCTCAAGTTCCTCGACGATGCGGAGGCTCTGACGGTTGTGCTCAAATCCACCGTGGCCGCGCATCAAGCCGTTGAGGACCCGTTCGCCCTTGTGACCAAAGGGTGCGTGGCCAAGGTCATGCGCGAGCGCAATCGTCTCCGCGAGATCCTCGTTCAAGCGCAGGGCGCGCGAGATGTTGCGCGCGATCGCGGCGACTTCCATCGTATGCGTCAGTCGAGTGCGGAGATGATCGCCGGTTCCGTTCAGGAAGACCTGGGTTTTATATTCGAGCCGGCGAAAGGCGCGCGAGTGGATGACGCGGTCGCGGTCGCGCTGGTACTGGGTACGCCATTCGGGGGGCGGCTCCTGGTACTTGCGGCCGCGGGAATCGGCGCTGAACTGGGCGCATGGCGCGAGATTGCGCCGTTCCAATTCTTCGAGTTCTTCACGCGTGCGCGGCATGGGCTTCAGCGCAAACGGATTTGAACAATGGCGGGCGCCCTGGAATTAGAGCAGCTCACGGACGGCAATTCCCCGCAGGTCAAAGAGCCGGCGGATGGTGTCTTCGATGAGATTGTTCGGGCACGACGCGCCGGCGGTGATGCCGACGGTGATCTTGCCGGAGGGCAGCCAGTCCTGGGTTTCCACTTCCTCGCCCAGATGTTGGTTGTAATGCTGAATGACCTTTTCCGAAAGCATCTTGGCGGCATTCTTGATGAAATACGTTGGCAGGCGGGCTTCACCCATCTCCGCAAGGTGCGAGGTGTTTGAAGAATTGTAACCACCGATGACGAGCAGCAAATCCATGGGCTCGCGCAGCAATTTTTCCAGGGCGTCCTGCCGGTCCTGGGTCGCGCCGCAAATGGTGTCGAAGAAACGAAAATGTTTCTCGATCTCGCCGGCGCCATATTTCTCCACCATCGCCGTTTTTAACCGGCGCTGGACCTCCTCGGTCTCGCCACGGAGCATGGTGGTCTGATTGGCCACGCCGATTGCCTGCAAATGCACGTCCGGATCGAACCCTTCCGAATAGGCGCCCTTGAACCGTTCGAGAAATTCCGCCTTGTTGCCGCCGCTGACGATGTATTTGCAGACGTAATCCGTGTCCGCCAGGGTGAACACGACGAGGTAATGACCGCCACCATAGGCCCGGGCCTGCGAGGTGGTGGCCTTGGTTTCCTCGTGCTTGGCCTTGCCATGGATGATGCTCGTGACGCTTTCCTTCGAGTATTGCCGTACGCGTTTCCAAACGCTCATCACGTCGCCGCAGGTGGTGTCCACCAGATTGCAGCCCTTGGTAACCAGTTTGGCGCGGGTGGCGACTTCGGTGCCGAAGGCCGGGATGATCACGGCGTCGCCCGTGTTTAATTTTGCCAGCTCATCGTCGGTTGGATTGGGCGAAATGATCTGGATGCCCATGTTGCGAATCTGGTCGTTCACCTCGGGATTATGGATGATTTCGCCCAGCAGATAAATTGGCGTGTTTGGGGAGGACTCGGAAAAATATTTCTTGGCGGCGTAGGCGAGGTCAATCGCCCGTTCCACGCCGTAGCAGAAGCCGAATTCCTTGGCCAGCTTGACCGTCAGCAGGCCATCGGCGGAGAGCACGTGGCCGTTGGCGCGGATGCGCTCGACGAGTTCGCTGCGATAATGCGAGAGCACCTGGGCCGAGACGGCTTCCATGATGTCCGGCCGGCGCAGATTGACTTTTTGCGGCGCCGAAGGCGCATGGGTTGACATACCGGGTACACAATAACACCGATGGCCGCGCCGTCCAGTCGAAAGGCGGGGCGCGAATGATGGAAATATCCATTGCAACGGGGCAATTTTCAGCGATGATAAGGCTCCGTTTACCGGAACGTAGCTCAGCCTGGTAGAGCACTTGGTTTGGGACCAAGACGTCGCAGGTTCAAATCCTGTCGTTCCGACCAATTTCAACAAGGCCACAAATGAAACGACGCTACTACGCTTATGCCGCGGTTGCCGTTTTTTTGGGACTGGTGGCCCTTCTGGTGAGTAAAGGTTTGGCAGCCCAGGCAAGAACCCAGGCAGTTCTGAAAGTGATGAGCGACATGAGCCAGGCGCAGACGGACTGCCTTGAACCGGGTTTGACCGGGACCAACCCGCCGGCTCCTACGCATCCATCGCCCGCAAAGTTTAACATTCACCTGTTTGTTGAGAAACTGACCGCGTTGGACCGTTCCAAGTGTCCGGCTGATTTCCAGGCTGCGTATGAGAAATG
>DATMLG010000300.1:0-8205 GCA_035570675.1 Verrucomicrobiia bacterium
TCGAAGAAAGAATTTCTGGAAATCAATCTTGCGATGGTGGACCCAAAAGCTTGCTTCAAGAAATTAAAGGGCATTGGAAGCTCGAAACTTCACAGCCTTACTGCCGTCGCTCCCATTTTGCAGCTTAATCGCGAGGACAAAAGGTTCATTGCATCGCGTGAAGTAGAAAATCAATTAAATGAGGGGTTTAATCTCGCTGCGATGGATTGGGAAGATTTTGAACAATTAGTCCGTGAGGTTTTCGAAAAGGAATTCACCAAAGACGGCGGCGAAGTAAAAGTCACGCAAGCCAGTAGGGACGGCGGAGTCGATGCTGTCGCCTTCGATCCAGACCCGATTCATGGAGGCAAAATCATCATTCAGGCCAAGCGATATACAAACACTGTCGGCGTCGGCTTTGTGCGCGAGCTGTATGGAACAGTTCTCAATGAAGGAGCGATGAAGGGAATTCTCATCACCACAGCCGACTATGGTCCTGACGCTTATGAGTTTGCGAAAGGAAAGCCGCTAACACTGATGAATGGCGCGAATTTGCTTTATTTGCTCGAAAAACACGGACGCAAAGCTAAAATCGATATCAAAGAAGCAAAGAGGATTTTGGGTGAGGTCGCGTGATACGTCCTTACGGTGGTAGCCCTTTATTGAAAAGACGCCGCCGGTCATCGCCAACGCAGCCACGCCCAGATTTCGGCAGCAAATGGAATCAACCCCAGAGCATACTTCAGTTTAAAGGACAGCTTCGCCGTCTTGTGCCGGAACACATTCATTCCGAGGAATCCGCCGGGCCATCCGCCGAGCGCGCCCAGCCAGACGAGCGACGCTTCGGACAGCCGCCGCCCGGATCTGGTTGCCCGCCATTTGTCGAAACCAAAGGCAATAAACGCCGCCCCGTTGAACAAGGCAAACCAGACCGCCGCAATGGTATCCGCGCTTCTCAAGCCGGGAAGGTTATAACATTCCGCTCATAAATTAGCGCACAAATTCGCCAGACGAAAATTGGCTTGCCGGGCCGAAGCTCAAATGAGCGAAGGCTGGCAGGCATTGACTTAATGGCAAAGCGAGGCGACCTTTCGTGCTGAATGACCGACGACAGCCGCCAGCGGCTACAGGACCTGCGACATGCGCTTTTGAGTTTGCACAAGGCGCTGGTTGAATCCGAACGTGTCAGTTACGAAAAAACCGTCGGCGCCATCCAATCGCCGAATCATTTTTTGAAGCTCCTGATGGGCGATCCCTGGTTTGCCTGGTTGCAACCGGTCTCCCAGCTCATCGTGGCGATGGATGAGGCGCTCGAGGCAAAAGCGCCCCTGACCAATGCTGGCGCGGACGCCTTGATCAAGCAGACGGGTCAATTGCTGGTGGCCACGGAAGCCGGCGAAGGATTTTCAAGGCATTATTACGATGCCTTGCAACGCGACCCCGACGTCGTGTTGGCGCATGCGGCTGCGGCAAAGCTTTTCAATCCGCGAAAACCTGCGAAATAATCTTCATCGCCGGACTGATGGTTGACATTCCAATTGGCTCGCCGTCCCTGAATTCGCAGTTTCATTACTGGCGTCCGCCCCGGACGGCATCTAACTGGGCAGCCTGAAAGGCTGCAGGAAATTAGCCCAGGGTAAGCTTCGTCTGATGGCCGTCCGCTAGGACGAAGCGCCACCCCGGGTAAACCCAATAGAAAATTATCTCCTCTCCCCTCATCGTTTCCCTTTCCAACGATGAGGGGAGAGGCCGGGAGAGGGGTGCAAAAAGGAATTTCTGCGCGCCTGCCGCTGAGCACATCGGCCGAAATCCCGACCATCCTTGATTGACGCAAATACACAATAAGTGCTACCTTTGGAGACGAAAACAGGAGAAAATCGCAATTGTCGCCAGATGCTGCTTTTGCTATGAAAAAATGTCCTTATTGCGGAAGAGAGTATTCCGATGAAATCTCGATTTGTGCCCTCGACCACACGCCTCTCCCTTCTGTAAACCTCATCGCAGACCGCCCGTCTTCTGGTTCCAATGATGGCAAAACAGAGGCCACGCCATCCGCCCCAAAACCGCTCGAAAATAAACTCTTCCGTCTCACAATCATCATTTATGCAATTTTGCTGATCGTTTCATTTGGCCCCTTGGTTGGGCTGATTGTCTCTATTCCTTTCTTTTGCACGGGGTTGCTTTGGTGTTATAGCGGTCTGCTGGCTGTCTTCATAACGCTTCCCATCGCATTTGTTCTGGCAAAACGCCGGGGCAAAACACTGATCGACGCTACTCTCTCCTCGTTCAGATGGTCGGTGATCGTTTTTGGAGCGCTTGGTCTGATGATGTGGGCCTCCGTCTTTGTCATTCCAGGCTATAAAACATTCACGCTTGGCTATTGGATTCATGCAAAAATATGGTTGGATGAAGGCCAAGTCAGATACTGGGCGGCCAGCCAAAAAGGGTCGCGGGATATGGATGAAACAATCCCCTACGACCAATGGCCGTCATCTATGAGGGCAGCGTCTATGGGATACGGAAGTCTTCGGGTGGATCCAAACACAAAAGTTGTAACGCTGGACGACGGAGGAGGATTCGGACACTGGGGAATCGTCGTGGCACAAAAGGGCAGCCCTCCGAGTTTTGGCAGCTATGCGATCCTATTGCAAGATGGCGCATGGGTTTGGCATGACACCCACTAGGACCAGTTGCAAGGTCTAATGTGAACACATCGAATGGTCTAATTCGTCCCCTGCGGCACTGAATTGGTTATTAGAGTCGACGACGGCAACTGGGGGTGACCTCTCTCAATGGGGATAGGATACGGCGCCGTTGAATTCGTCACCGGCTCCGGCGGCGGAGGCGGCGGTTCGGAATAATGCGGCAGCGTCCCCTCCAATGATTGTTTTACAAACACACCAAACCGGGGCGACGGCGTGTAACTCCAGTCGCGGGTCATCAGCGTCGGCCCGGCGCCCGGATGCAAGTCCCACGCCGTGTACGACCATTGATGATCATCCAGCGCCTGCAAGACGTGCAACAGCCAGTTGTCCCAGTGGACCTCGCGACTCGGCCCCGAGCTGCCGCCGAATTCGCTCACAATCACCGGCAACTTCGCTGTCGCCTGCTCCATCTTCGCAATCCACGCGTCCACGCTGTCATGCTTGTTGTCGTAGCAATGATTCGCGTAGATGACTCCATACCCCGTCGGATCCGATAGCTGACGGCCGTCCAGAATGCCGGAAAAGTCATACGCCCAATCCAGTCCCCCGGCGATGACCACATTTTTCGCGCCCGTGGCCCGCACGGTGTCCAGCATCTGCTGCATCCCGACCGCGTCGTAAGTTCTCGGCCGTCCCGAGCGGCGGCCGTTGGGCCGGTCCGTGATGCGTCCGCCCTTGAGCCATTGGTCCCAGGTCACGTCATGCGGTTCGTTGTAAAGATCGAACAGCACCGCCGGGTTGTTGGCGTAAACCGGCGCAAAATCCTTCCAGAATTCCACGCTGTTCAAGTCCGGCAGAGAATGTTGCCCGATGTTCGTGCCCCACTCGTTGCAATCCGACCAGTGCAAATCCAGGATGATGTAGCAACCCTGCGAAGCGCAGGCATCCACCACCTGATGCACCAGCGCGCGGTAAGCGTCGCTGCCGTTCGTCTGTTCCGGCGCCTTGCCAAACCAGCGGTCCTGCGCCAGCGGCAGCCGGATGATGTTCACATGCCAGTCCTGGATCGCGACGTTCACCGTCTTCAAAATGTGCCCCTGCCCGTCGCTCGTAAATTCCATGCTCGCCGCATTCACGCCCCGCAACCGCACCGTCTCGCCCTTGCTGTTCAAAATCCGGTTGCCCTCCGTGTGCAATTGCAGCGGCGCATTTGCGTCATTCGTCGCGGCCCCGAGCGCAACGCCGTTGCCGACCAGCACCAGCCCTGCCGCCAATGCCCGCGCGAGCTTTGAAATTTTGATCGCAAATGTCGAAGGTTTGTCTTTCATGTAATACCTGACGTTTTCCACAATGGGTGCGGTCAAAATAGCTTTGGCAAACCAGATTCGCAATGTTAATGTTCTGTTTATGAAATCCATGACCTGTTTCTCCCGTCTTAAATTGCAATTTCTCGCCGTCTCGATCCTGGCAGCAATCCTGGCCGTCCTCCCCTGCCGCGCGCAAATGACCAATGCGCCCGCGTCCGGCACCAACGATGCCTCCGACGTCTCGCATTTTCCCGGCCTCGAAAATCTCCCCGGCAAGCATCCCCCGCACATTTGGAACGGCCTCGCGGGTGTCTGGGCGCGCGCCCATGCGCGTTGGAAAAATACCGCCAGCAACGACGTCGGCGCCGTGGTCTTCCTCGGCGACTCCATCACCGAAGGCTGGAATGGCACCCTCGCCCGCGATTTTCCGAATATGCACGTAGCCGACCGCGGCATCGGCGGTGACATCACCGCCGGCGTGCTTTACCGGTTGCAGGACGACGTGCTGGCCCTGGATCCCGCCGGAATTGTTCTCCTCATTGGCACGAATGACCTCGGCAATGACGCCGACCCCGCCGACGTCGCCGACAACACAAAACAAATTTTGCTGGCCATCAAGAAGTTCAATCCCCAGTTGAAGGTCATCGTCTGCAAGGTGATGCCCAGAAGCCAGAATGGTCAGCCGATTTTCGACGCGAAGATAAAGCAGCTCAATTCAATGGTCGAAGATTTCGTGAAAACCGAGCCGAACTTTGCCATTTGCGACACCTACAGCATTTACGCCGACGACCAGGGCAACCCGAACCCCGCTGATTTCAACCCCGACCATCTTCACCTGAACCGCGCCGGTTATGTCACGTGGAAAACCGCGCTGGATCCGGTCATCGCGAAGATGAACTTCCCCACCAAGTCGCAGTAGTCTCGGCCGATTCGCTCCCAACTCCTTTTGGCGTTTCCCAATCCCGAAGGGATTGAATCATTCAGCCCAACCGGTTGGCCCGATTCCCAGAGGGCCTACCTTGGGTAATTTCCATCCATCGTCGCAACCCTGAAAGGGTTGAATCCGCACCATGACGCCGCTGATCTTGACTCTATCGGCCGCCTGAATCTTGCTGCGCTCCCGCCAATCCCTTGGGCAGGTCCTCGCGATTGACGATCCACGGATCATTCAACAGCGCGGTGACGTTCGAGTTGCTCGCCAGACTCCACTTGGCGTTCCAGCTCATGAAGAAAACCGTCCGGGGAAAATTCGCGCGAATGCCGTTGATCAAATTCGTATAATCAAAATCCCCGGGTGGATCGCTGGCGCCATGAGGTCCAAATTCGCTGAAACCGAACGGCTTGTTGATTTTCGCAACCTGCGGGTAACCGCGGATGTGGTCGGTATCAACAAAATCGGTGTATGCATCCAGACCGACAATATCAACGTATTGATCCCCCGGATAATAGGCGGCCGTGTTCTTGCCGTGATTGGGCCCGTAAACCCACAATAAATTATCCAGCTTCCGCGTCTGCGTGAAATAATCAAACATCTGCCTCCACAATTTGATGAACGTGTCCGGGTCCTTGCCGTTCCACCAGAACCAGTCCCCGTTCATCTCGTGAAAGGGCCGCCACAGCACCACGACGCCGTTCGTCTTGAGTTCGGTCAAGCCGTCGGCCACCAGGTCCAGTTCGTGCATCCAGTTCGTGTGCGCCTCGGTGTTGGTATCCAGCAATGTGTTCAAATCAACATCCCTGTCGCGCAACCCGCCCGGCACATTCGCCCACGTCTTCGTGGGATCATAAAGATGCGTGCTGACGGTGACCAATCCGCCCTGGTTCCAATAGTCAATCGCCGCCCGGTCGGCCTGATCGCACCGGATGCCGGCCCTCCCGCCCAGGTAATCAACGCCCAAAATCGCCGGCCAGTGCCCGCTTTGCTCGTGAATCTGGTTCACCAGGCGCAAACTCGCGTGGTCGCCGAAATTCGAGAACTGCCCCGAAAGCACCCGCTTGTCGGTGCGCGGCTCCAGGCTGTGAATGTAGGCGAGGACGGCCCGCGCCTTCTCATTGGCGTCCGGGTTCGCCGTCTGCGCGGAAGCATGGAGGCCGCAAAAAACCAACGCCCCCGGCAGCAGGCCAAAAAGGAATTTCATGCTTGCCCGAAGATAAGGCATTGTGACGGGAACGCAACTGCCATTGGACGGAACCAACCTCAGGCGGAAAACTTTGTTCACGCGCGGCTTGTCAACCGTCACCCCTGCCGCTAAGGTAGTCCGATGATGAAACCGTCCCTTGTCTTCCTGGCCCTGCTCGGCTGCGGACTGCTCCCCGCCACGGCCGAAGTCATCCAGCTCAAGGACGCCTCCTCCATCACCGGAAAAATTCTCTCCCAGAATCGCGACCGGGTCGTCGTGGACATCGGTTACACCGTCCTCGACATCCCGGCGGGTCAGATTGTCAGAATCAGCAAGACCGGCGGTTCCGAACCCGCCGCCGTCGTTTCCAGCACCTCTCCGCTCCCCGCCGTGGAAATGAAGTCCGGCATCTACCAGACCGCCAACACGCCGCCCCCCATCAAGGACGTCCGTGAACTCGTCGCCCAGCTCGGTGAAGCCGTAGTTCAAGTCAGCACCCCCGGCGGCCTCGGCTCCGGTTTCATCATCAATGCCGACGGCTTTCTCATCACCAATTTCCACGTCATCGAGGGCGAAACCGAGATTTCCGTCGAGGTTTACCACCAGGACGAAGGACAACTTGAACGCAAGACCTACCAGGACGTCAGAATCATCGCGATCAACAAGTTCGCGGACATTGCCCTCCTGAAAATCGCGGACAAGGGCGCGCCCAAATTTTCCCACGTCCTCCTGGGTGACTCCGAAATGCTTGCCGTCGGCGAGTCTGTCTTCGCCATCGGCAGCCCCCTCGGCCTCGAACGCACCGTCACGGAAGGCATCGTCAGCACCAAGACCCGCGAACTCCAGGGCGACCTCTACCTGCAGACCACCGCGCAGATCAATCCCGGCAACAGCGGCGGCCCGCTTTTCAATCTGCGCGGCGAAGTCATCGGCATCACCAACATGAAGATCGTCTCCGGCGAGGGCCTTGGCTTTGCCATCCCCATCAGCGCCGTCAAATTCTTCCTGGACCATCGCGATGCCTTCGCCTATTCGAACGACAACCCCAGCAATCCCTACCGTTACCTGCCGCCTCCCACGCGCGCCCGGTTGTCACCGGAGGCCGGGAATTAAGTGGTTGCGAGAATGTATGCTTTTTCCACCTGACCGCGGCCAGTCCGCACCCCAACCAGACCGAACCAGTCGTCCAACGACCAAATCCATGAAAAAAATCCTGTTCCTCGCGGTCCCGCTTTTGATGCTTGCCTTCGGCGCCGCCGCCAATGTCCTGCCGCCCGACCAATTGCTGCCGGACGACACACTGGTTCTGATCACCGTCCCTGACTACGCAAAGCTCCATGACATTTATAACAATTCGCCCCAGCTTCAGCTCTGGAGCGACCCCGCGATGAAGCCCTTCCGTGATAAATTTACCGACAAGCTCAAGTCCCAGTTCATCACCCCGATGGAACACAACCTCGGCGCCCAGCTTGATGATTACCTCACCCTGCTTCAGGGGCAGATCACCTTCGCGCTTGTTCAGAACGGCTGGCAGGGTGACAGCGATGACTCCAAACTCCCGGCCCTGCTCTTCCTGATCGACACGAAGGACAAAAATGCGCAGCTCAAAACCGACCTCGCCACGTTGAAGGGCAAATGGGTTGATTCCGGCCGCAGCGTCAAGACCGAGAGAATCCGCAATGTTGATTTTTCCGTCATCACCCTCTCCAGCAATGATGTTCCCGAGAGCCTCAAAAAGGCCGCCGGCGCTCCGGGCGATTCATCGGATTCTGCCGACAAACCGGCCGACTCCGCCAAGGGACCCAAGGCAACCGTATACATCGGTCAGGCCGAGTCTCTCCTCATCGTAGGAAACTCCGTCAAAGTCATCGAGAAGGTTCTCGCCGCCATGTCCGGCAGTGACGTCCGCACCCTCAGCCAGGTTCCCGCATACGCCGCCAATCATGACGCCATGTTCCGCGACGCGCCCGTGTTCGGCTGGGTGAACGCCCACGCCCTCGTCGAGATCGGCAAACATGCGGCCGGCGGCTCCTCCCAGTCCGAAAACTCCCCGGTCAAGATCTTCTCCGCCCTTGGACTCGACGGCTTGAAGACCCTCGCCTTCGACTATATCTTCACCAGCGACGGCGCACAGGGCAACTTCCTCATCGGAGT
>DATMLG010000301.1:0-12138 GCA_035570675.1 Verrucomicrobiia bacterium
ATCGGCGGCGGGCTCATCATCGAGGGCAAATTATATTCCGGTTTCACCCGCACGGCGGGCGAGGTCGGCCACATGGTGCTCGTCGTCAACGGTCCGAAATGCACTTGCGGCAGCCGGGGCTGCTGGGAGGCGCTGTCCAGCCGCTCGGCCATTTTCCGGCAGGTCCAGGAGGCGGTTGAAGAAGGCCAGAAGACTGTCCTCACGGAAATGCTCGGTGCGGATTTGCATGACATGCGCAGTGGCGATCTGCGCAAGGCCATCAAGCAGGGCGACAAGCTCGTGGCGCACATCGTTGAGGAAGCCGCCCGTTGCACGGGCATCGCCGTGGCCAATCTCCTTAACATCCTCAACCCCGAGGTGGTCGTTTTGGGTGGCGGGCTCATGGACGCGTTGGAGAATGAAATGATGCCGGTCATCCTCGAGGCTGCCCATGAACACACCATGCCCGGCGTCGACAAGGGGGTAAAAATTCTGCCGTCCAAGCTGGGTGACGACGCCGGGATCACAGGCGCCGCGGTGCTTGCCCGGCGGGAAAGCAAGTGACCGAGGACGGAATGAGTTAACAGAAAGTTCAGAACGACAGGAATTGATTTATGCCCGCCATCCGCCGCGCCGTGATTGATGTGGGGACCAACTCGGTCAAATTGCTGGTCGCGGATGTGGACAGCGGCATCGTCGAGCCGGTGCTGGAGGACAGCGAGCAAACCCGCCTGGGCGCCGGTTTTTATGAGACCCACCGGCTGCAACCGGAGGCTGTCGCAAAGACCGCGCGCGCCGTCGCTTCATTCGTCACGCAGGCGCGCCAATTAAATGCGCTCTCCGTCCGCGTCTTGGCGACCAGCGCCGCGCGGGATGCGGTGAACCCCGGCGAACTGACGGGCGCCATCGAACATGCCTGCAAATTGAAGGTGGAGATTATATCCGGCGAACAGGAGGCGGATCTTGCCTTTCGCGGCGTGACCACCAGTCCGGAACTGGCCCATCAGCCGTTGATGCTGCTGGACGTGGGGGGCGGCAGCACGGAATTCATATTGGGCCAGGGCGAGCACCGGCATTTTTGCCGAAGCTTTCCTCTCGGAGCGTTGAGATTGCTGGAGAAACTTCCGCCGGCCGACCCCCCCACGGCGCGGCAACTGGCCGCTTGCCGGCGGTGGGTGAAGGAGTTCCTTCAACGCGAAGTGCTGCCGTTGCTCGAACCCGCGCTGCAGCGCGAGAGCGCAGAGGATGCCAAACACCGGACGGCGCTGCTGGTCGGCACGGGCGGCACGGCCACCATCTTGGCACGGATGCAGGGGCGGCTCGGCAAGTTCCAGCGGGAGCGCATCGAAGGGATGCGGCTGACCCTTGATGAGGTCCGCGGCCACGTGGAGCAACTCTGGGATTTGCCGCTAGCGGAACGAAAGGAAATCATTGGCCTGCCCCGAAAGCGCGCAGACGTGATTTTGTCCGGCGTGGTCATTTATGAGGAGGTGATGGAGAATCTGGGTTATTCCGAACTGCGGGTCAGCACGCGGGGATTGAGATTCGCGGCGGTGATGGACGAGATCCAGCAAACATCGTCGCAGGGCGCGGCCGGAAGATAATCAGGAGCGGGAAAGCAGATTTTCGCCGAGCAACGGTTCGACGGCGCCCGGCAGCCCCTGGCACATTTCCTCAAGGAGCGCCTGCGAGGCTTCGGGGGAGATTTCGATGGAGCGGGAGGCGGAGCGGATGAAGCCGCGCGTGGTTTCCTGCGCGTAACCCAGCAATCCCTGGCGCAGCGGGCGGGAATAAATGGCGAGCGTCAGGCCGTAAACCAGCGTGTGCCAGCCCTGGGCCGTACCCTCGTCAATGGCGGCCAGGTAACGCTGGACCATCCGTTCATCGCGCAACGGGCGCAGACGTTGGAGCTGGTTTTGGCCGGCCAGCCGGCTGGAGGAGGCAAAAGTTTTCAACAGTGGTTCGCCGCCAAGCTGACGATCGAAGGCAACCAACTCGCGGGCTTCCCGGCGGCTGGCATGGCCGAAAGCGCGGTGAATGGCGGGCAGTTCCAGTGGTCGCAAAATGCGGGAATGATAGCCCTGCAAAAATGTCCTCAGCTCCCGCAGCGTGCTGATTTGCCGGACTTTTAACGCGTCCGCGACGCCCGCGAGCGCATCGGGCGAGCCGATTTGCTCGAGCAACATGCCCAAGTCCGCGGCCAGTTCGACCGCTGCCTCGGGCGTTTTTTGCGTCTGGGGAGGCATTTTTTTTCCGTTATGTCTCAAATTGATTCACTGATTCCGTCATCTCTGACGATGCACGGCTTCCAAATTCAAAGCCAGCAGTAAAAGTGCCACCATGAAGATTAATCACTTGCATCCACTGCATAAGCTGGATAGTGTTGTCGGTGTTCCATCGCGGGGCCGCAGTCAGAAGTACGTCTTAACGACAACTTGGACTTAAAGATATGGCTACTGTTGATTTTGCAATCGGGATCGGAGGGGAAGCAGGTCAGGGTATAGCAACGCCTGGCGACATTCTGGCGCGCATCTTCGCGCGGCGCGGCCTGAATCTGAACGCCTACAACGCCTACCAATCCATCATCCGCGGCGGCCATACCTTCTTGACCATCCGCGCCAGCGACGGCCCCGTCCGCAGCATGGGCGACAAGATTGATGTCCTCATCCCGCTGAACCAGGACACGATGGATCGCCATCTCCGCCTGCTCAAGAAGGGCGCCGTCGTTTTGTTCGAGAGCGAAAAAATCAAACCCGGCGCCGCCGCCGATGGCGTTCAGATTTGTCCGTTGCCGATGAAACAACTCACCGCCGGCAACAAGCTGGGTGGAAACACGGTGGCCATCGCTGCCACGCTGCAGATGCTGGGCGTCGAGTTCAAGGCCATGGAAGACGCGCTCGCGCGCATTTTCAAACGCAAGGGCGACGCTGTCATCGCTGAGAATGTTGGCATCGCGCGCGCTGGATACGATTATGCCGCGGCGAATTTCAAGGCCTTCCCGTTCAAGGCCCCCAATCTCGGCAAGGGCAATGCCGTGCTCACCGGCAACATGGCCATTGCGATGGGTGGCATCGCGGCGGGTGTGAAGTTTTATGCGGCCTATCCCATGAGCCCGTCCACCGGCGTCCTCATGTATATGGCCAGCCATTCGCGCCAGCTCGGCATCATGGTCCGCCAGGTCGAGGACGAGATCGGCGTCATGAACATGGTCATTGGCGCGGCTCATACCGGTTGCCGGGCGATGTGTGCCACTTCTGGTGGTGGGTTTGCCTTGATGACCGAAGCCGTGGGCATGGCCGGAATGCTCGAAACGCCGGTGGTCTGCGTGGACGTTCAACGCGCCGGTCCGGCGACGGGTGTTCCCACCAAGACCGAGCAGGGCGATCTTTGGCAGGCCTTGGGCGCGGGCCAGGGGGATTACCCGCGCATCATCGTTGCGCCAACCGACCAGCTTGACGCGTTCAAATGCATTCCCGAGCTTTTCAATCTTTGCGACAAATACCAGTGCCCCGGGCTGGTGCTGTCCGACCTGCTCATCTCCGAAGGCACCGCGAGCGTTGACCCGAAGGAGCTGAATTTCAAACCGAAGATTGACCGCGGCGAAATTATCTTTCCGAACACCAATGGCAACGGCGACTCCGCCAATCCATTCGGCGGAGCGAATGACAACGCATATCTGCGCTACAAACTTACCGAGAGCGGCATTTCGCCGCGCGCCGTTCCCGGTACGCCGGGGCATATCCATGTCGCCGCGTCGGATGAACATGACGAGGACGGCACGCTCATCAGCGACGAATTCACCAACCCCACCAAGCGCCGCGAGATGGTGGAAAAACGCGCGCGCAAAATGGAAACCGTCCTGTCGCACATCGCGCCGCCCAAGCTCGTTGGTCCGGAAAGCGCCGCGGTCACGCTGATCGGCTGGGGTTCCACCGAGGGCGTCATCCGCGAGGCGGTGGAAAAACTGGCGGCGGAGGAAGGCATCGTGGCCAATCAACTGGCGATCAAGTGGATTGTGCCATTCCACGCTGACGAAATCACCCGCATCCTCTCGCGCAGCAAAAAGGTCATTGTGGTGGAGAACAATTACAGCGGCCAGTTTGCGCGTTATCTCCGTTCGGAGACCGGCTTCGCCGCGCACGGGCACATTCGCAAGTATGACGGCGAACCGTTCATGCCGCATCACATCGTCAACGCCGTCAAGGAACAACTGGGCGGCAAATCGAAACTTTCCGTTCCGCATCACGAAATCCACGTTTAACCAGGAACCACCATGAGCATTGCTGTTGAACCCGCGCCCGCCGCCGCTTCCGGCGTCCTCGACAAGGACACATACAAGGGAAAGATCCATCCCGATTGGTGCCCCGGTTGCGGAGACTTCTCCGTGCTCGCCGCGTTGCAGGCGGCGCTGTTTGAACTGGGCCTCAAGCCGCACCAGGTGGTGGTCGTCAGCGGCATCGGCTGTTCCTCCAACCTGCCCGGGTTCATCAACACGTACGGGATGCACACCCTGCACGGCCGCGCATTGGCGGTGGGCAATGGTGTGAAACTCGCCAACCATGAACTCAAGGTCATCTGCACCGGTGGCGATGGCGACGGCTTCGGCATCGGTGGCAATCACTTCACCCATTCCATGCGGCGCAACGTGGATCTGACCTACATCGTCATGGACAACCAGATTTACGGGCTGACGACCGGCCAGACCTCGCCCACCAGCCGCAAGGGCATGAAGACCAAGAGCACGCCCGACGGAAATCTCGAGAACCCCATCAATCCCATCCCGCAGGCCATCGTCGGTGGCGCGACGTATGTCGCCCGCGGCTTCAGCGGCAAGCAAAAGCATCTCGTGGAATTGTTCAAAGGCGCCATCATGCACCGGGGCTTTTCGTTTGTGGACGTGTTCAGCCCCTGCGTCACCTACAACAAGGACAATACCTACCAGTTTTTCAATCCCCGCGTCAAAATCCTGGAGGAACAGGGCCACGATACCACCAACTTTGCCAAGGCGATGGAGAAGGGCTATCAGTGGGGCGAGGAAATTCCCATCGGCCTGTTCTGGAAACGCGACGACCTGCCGGCGCTGGAGGATCTTGATCCCGTGCTCGCCGAGGGCGGTCCGCTGGCGTTTCGCGAGCTTGGCATCAGCGACGCCCAGTCCAAGGCGCTCATCTCCGAATTGCTGTAAGCGGCTTTTCCGGCGATCAGGCACCGGAGCCAGGCCCGGCCCGATTCGACGTGACTTTTTCCGCACGTTTGTTACCCTCACCCTTTGTAAATCCGGGCAAGGTATTTCTTGAAAGCGAAGCGATTTTCGACCTGTAAAGGCGGGTTTCTTGCAGTTCTGCTGCTGGCCGGCAACCTGTGTGCGGCCGCGGGCTTTGACACCAGCTCGCCGCTGAATTATTTCAGCAGCGTCGCCGACAAATTCCTCAGGGCGCGGGCCGGACTCTCCGTCACAAATATTCCCATTTATCCGACCAATTGTTACACCCCGTCCGTCCACCGCCTGCTGCAACTGGCCGCGAACATTTACGACGCGAGCACCAACAAAACCTCCGCCGCGCCCGACGATTTTGATTATCCCTCCGTGTTCCGGCCCGTGCTTGGAATTTCCAGCGCGGACGAAGCCACCAACATTTTCATCAGCGGTTACGTGGAAGTGACCAATACCAACGAAAGCACCGCCGATTATAATTTCCCGGCATATTCCCTGGCGGTCCCGTCGGATTTGGCGGCAGTTGTCTCCGAAATCACTGCGGGCAGCAATAATTTCAATGTCTATGAAATCCCCTGGGTGATCGGCGCGAAGCAGGGGTTGCCCAACTTCAATCAGATTTCGCTGGAAAGCTTTTCCGCGCTCACCCGCAAGCTGCAGATTGTGAAGCCGAGCCTGGCGGCAGCTCGATCCACCTGGCACACAAACGTTCAGTACGTCTTGGCCATAACCAACGCCCTGATGGTCGAGGCTTGGAACTCCTACGCCAACCCCTATCCCAGGGGCGTGGATATTGGAGTGAACGACACACTCAACATGATCTTGACGAATGAAAATGGAATTATCACGCCGGCCACGATTTTTTCCTCTAATGTAAGCTTTGGCATGCAGCTTCCGACGATAGCCGCGAGCAATTGGGCAGGAGTTGGGCCCAATATAGCGCTGAATATTGCGCCTTCCTTCCGATTCCCGCTTCTCTCTTCGGTCACCTTTCTCCCCGGAGACATTTACAGCACAAACACCGTAAGGACGGGCACATTCGCGTATGTCGCAAATCCCTTGGAGGCCGGGTTCGAGACGACTACCGGATATCCGCTGCCGCAATTTGGACTGAACATCACTAATCGCGTCCGGTTTGTGATGGTGGATCACACAAGCGGACGGGTCATTGATTATGTGCAATTGGACGGACTGGGCGGCCAAAGAAGTCTGACTTCTTTCGCCGAATTGCACGGAAACGATGATTGGGGTCCCGGCGGAGTATGGGACACCAATCGCGAGCCGATTGGAGCGGGAAACCTGAACTCTCCGCTTAATGGAATAGAAAATCAAATCTCGGTCTCGTTGCAACCACCACCCTACGAGAGTCCTGGTTATGTAACTCCGGTTACTTCCCATGATTGGAACACCAACGTCATTCAGTCGATGGGCTTTTCCTCGATTGCCGCCGCGGTCGCATCGTTTAATGCGTTCTTTAACAGGAATACCAACCTCAACTCGTTCATCACCATGCAGGTTCCTTTCACGCCGACGCGCACTGTTTGCGTCTATTACACCTGGCAGGCCAATGATCCACTCGTTCACTACACGTTGAGCGACCTGACTGATTTGATTGATTCCGGCGGCAGCCCGCAGACCAACTGGGTATATGATAACCTCATCCTCACCAACCTCGGACAGATCAATGAGCGATACATGCCATGGGGAGGGGGACTTTTTTTTGGTAACCCTGATTACACCACCAACCTGACCCTGAAGGATCCGATGGTGACGCGCTCGGACGATTGGAATTTTCCCGCCGGGTCGCTGGATTTCAGTTCTATCGGAAGCGTGCATCGTGGCACCCCGTGGCAGACGGTTTATCTGAAATCGTCGCCGGTCAATCCGACCCTGTGGCAAAATTGGACGGGTAACGCGTCGCCGTCTGACGCGGCCATCTCGCAACCGAAAAATGACTGGCGGCTGATGGCGCTGCTCGCCCCGTTGCTGAATCCGGTGGACCCGCGCCAGCTTTTTTCCGTCAACCAGCCGGATTTCGCCGCGCTTCTGGACGGATTTACGGTGCTGACGAACTCCATCCCTCCCGCGTATCTCGTGATGTCGGCCAATTCGCCGCAGGCCGCCATCATCGCCGCCGGCGTCAGCGCCTTGCGGGCCTCTCAACCTGGCGGTATTTTTACGAATGTGGGAGATGTTCTGGCCGCGCCGGAATTGAGCGTCAATTCGCCGTGGTTTGACCCCGGTGGAAACGGCTACCTTCTGACCGATTCCGATTACGAACTGATTCCCTCGCAACTGCTCGCGTTGCTGCGGACAGATTCGGTCGGCTCGGCGACGCCGGCGAATGGCCTGCTGCAAATCCAGTTCACCGGCATGGACGGATACGCGTACGAGGTCGACGCTTCCACGAATTTGACCGATTGGATTCCGCTCGCGACGGAATATACCACCAACGGCGCTTTTGTATTTACCGATCCCACCGGAACCGGCTTGAGCAAACGATATTACCGCACTTCGCTCCTGCCGAATAATTAAGTTTCTTGCACGGTGCATTTGTTGCTGACGGTTTGATTTCCTTGTCATCTTTGTCTGACAAAAAAAAGTTTCCGTTCACCGGAGAAATTAGGCACGAAATAAGCTGCGTGTTTTCCCATGGCAAGTCGGAAAGACCGCCCGGATATCGTCGCAGCAGAACTTCTCGCTCGCTTGAACCACCAGTTCAAACGGCTCCGAAACTACATTGCGACCGGTTTCGATTATTTGATTTATTGGGCGACCAGCCTTTTCTGTTGTTTGTTTGCCGCGGAAGTCGCCGTCGGTCGGAAGCTTACCAAACGCGATCCACTGCCGGTACGCTACCGGCCTGAACCGGCAACCCGGCGCGAAGAATTTCCTTGTTCCCCGCTCGCCGGACATCCGGCTCCGCTCAACACCGCCGCCGGCCGGGGTGTCGCAATTTTTGGCCACTTCTCCGGCCCCTGTCCAGATACTGGAGCCCACGCGGCCGGTCATCGGACGCGGAATCGCGGCTACGGCTACTTCCGTTGCATTTATTCTCCTTCGTGCAAAAATCGTCGCAAGCCCTCCCGGATCTCGAATGTTTCCGTTCAGGACTGGCTGAAGCTCAATCAGTCCTCCGATTCCCAGCCTCCGCGTCGTCCCCGCGGCTCTTGATTCGCGCGTCCGCTCTTTCCACCTTTCCCCGCAGCCACCTGCCAATTGGCCTACATTTGGATGGATTTTTGACCGCCGGGGAGTAAGTTTACTCCGGGTCAGGAAACCGAACCAACGAGCGTGAAAATTAGCATCAGCGAGGCAGTCTTGTTCCTGGTGGGGATGATTGCGCTCGGGGCGTTTTACTGGCGGGAGTTGTTTCCGGACGATGAATTTTACAACCGGCGCTGGCTCCTGACCTGGATTGGCAAGGGCGCGCTGCTGCCCGCTGTCGTCTGGGTGCTGCTCAACGCCGGGCAACATCCGGTGATGCCGATGTTTGTGAAGGTGAAGCCGTCCACCGGCACGGGCTGGTTCAGCACGCTTGTTTCCGCCGTGAATTATGTCTCCGCGCAAACCGGCCCCGCGCTGTTCGTCATCGGCTCGTATTGGGCCGCGCTGACGGTTGGCTGGCTGGTCTGCTCCGCGGCGTCGCGCGGGGATTTGCGCAAGGAAGACCGCCAGGACTTTGCCGTCTCCGCGCTTGTCTGGTGCGGCCTGCTTTCGCCGGTGGTCGCGCTGCTCCTTTACACTTACGGGCTGAAAGTCGTCGGGCTGGCGTTGTTGTTCTGGGTTTGCCCGCTCGCGCACCATGCGCTGAACCTGAGGCCGGTGAAGGTTGCACCCGCTTATGCCCAGGCGATTGCGAGCCTCAAATTTGGCAAGTACCATCAGGCCGAGCAGGCCATCATCGGGGAGCTGGAAAAGAGCGAGACGGATTTCGAGGGCTGGCTGATGCTGGCGGAGTTGTACGCGAAGCAGTTTCATGATCTGGGCGAGGCGGAGCGGACGGTCCACGGGCTTTGCGAGGACCCCGCCACCACGCTGGCGCAGGCGGCCATCGCCCTGAACAAGCTCGCCGACTGGCAGCTTCAATTTCGGAGTGATCCCGCTGCCGCCCATCACGCGCTCGAGGAAATTGTCCGGCGCGGCCCCGGCACGCATCTGGCCAAAATGGCCGAACTGCGCATGAAGCAGCTCCCCGCCACCAGGGCGGAATGGCAGGAGCAACACCGCGCCCATACCATTCATCTGCCCGCGCTCGGCGACCAGCTCGATGCCGCGCCAGAGCCGTCCGGGCCGAAAATCAGCGAGTACAAGGCGCTGGACCTTGCCAATCAATACGTCGAAAAGCTCAAGGCAAATCCCGCGGATGTGCCGACCCGCGAAAAGCTCGCCCACATTTTTGCGGATCAACTCAACCGGACCACCTTGGCCATTGAACAAATCGAATCGCTGATGGAGATGCCCAACCAACCGCCCGAAAAAATGGCGGGCTGGCTGGCGCTCATTGCCGCGTGGGAAATCCGGCGCGGCGGCGACCGCCAGGCCGCGCGGTCCCGGCTGGAGCAGTTGCTGCGCGAATATCCGAAGTCGGTTCAGGCCCTGGCCGCCCGGCGGCGGCTCGAATTGCTCGATCAGGAGGAGCATGCCGCGAAGGCCAGCAAGCCTCCGCCGTCCCCGGATTCTCCGCGCCTGACGATTGACGGCACGGTTTGACTTTTCAGGCCGCGCCATCGCCGAACCTTGCCGCCAGATGGCGTTGCTGCCGCTTCGGCGCATTGAAGCGCGGAAGTTCGCGTCGTGGAACAACCGTTTCCGTCAGGTGCGCGCGCAGGAACACCGGCACTTCACGTCGCCCGCCCGCCTGGTAATCTTTCCACAACGCGGCGGCGATTTCTGATGACGGCAGATTCTTTTCCACCGTCAAAAATGTGAAAATGAGTTCCGCCAATTCCACGAGCGCGATGCTGTGCTGCCGGCCGAGGTGTTCGTGCAGCCAGTCGGTCAGGCGCATGAATTCCACGAACGGTGAACCGCCGCCGCCCCAAATCATCGGCGTGGTGGACAGAAAATTCCCGCTGTTCCCGATTAAATCCCAAAACCGCGAGAACCGCCGCAGCCGCTGGAGTGTTGCCGCGTCCAGCAGCCGCGTTTCCTGAATTTCATACGGCGGCTGGGCGTCATAGACCATGCCCCACGCGGTGTCATGCCGGATGATGGGCGTGCCGCGCAGCCGTTTCAAAATGCCCACCTGGATTTCCTGCGGGCTGAGTTCGATGAGGCGGTCGAAGCCCCGGCCAAAACTTTCCAGCGATTCGCCCGGCAGCCCGGCAATCAGGTCCGCATGGACGTGGACCCCCGTCCGCCCGCGTAAAAACTGGAAATTGTCCGCCAGCCGCCCGTAATCCTGCCGCCGGCTGATGAGTTGCGACACCTCGGGGTTGAAGGTCTGGATGCCCACCTCGAACTGCAGCGCGCCGGGCGGAAATTGCGCGATGATTTCGCGCAGCGCCTCCGGCAGGCGGTCGGGTATCATTTCAAAATGGACGAACAGCCCCGGCTGCTGTCGCGCCAGAAAAAACTCCAGCAACGTCCGGCTGGTGGCGATGTTCAGGTTGAACGTGCGGTCCACGAACTTGAACTGCCGCACGCCGCGCCGCAGCAGTTGCTCCAAGTTGTCGAGGAGTGCCGGCAGCGGAAACTGCCGCACCGGCACATCCAGCGACGACAGGCAGAACTCGCACGAGAACGGGCAGCCGCGCGACGCCTCCACGTAGATGACCCGGTGCGCGACGTCCTCATCCGTGTAAAGTTCGTACGGCGCGGCAATCTGCTCCGGCTGGGGAAGCTCCGACGGGATGATTTTGCCCGGCGTTTTTTCGCCCGCGAGCAGGCCGCGGCATACTTCGGCGAACTTCAGGTCCGCCTCGCCGGTGATGACGTGGTCGGCCAGCCGCACAATCTCCTGCCGGTCGCATTCGTAGCTCACCTCCGGCCCGCCGAGAATGATGGTCACCTCCGGCCGCAGCCGCTTGAGCGTCGCCACCAGTTCCGTCGCGGGCGTGACGTTCCAGATGTAAATGCCCAGGCCGATGATTCTGGGATTCTCCGCCAGCAATTTCGCGGCGATGTCCGCCGGGCGCTGGTGGATGTCGAACTCGCGCAACGCGGCCCGCGCGCGCAGGTCGCCCAGGTTCGCCAGCAGATATCTCAGGCCAAACGCGGCGTGGATGTATTTCGCGTTCAGCGTGGCAAGCACAATGTCCGGCATAATCGCATCCTGATTCCGCTCATGATCCTGATAGCAATCCTACTCCCAATCCTCTCCTCGAACAGCCGAAACCCTCCCTCCCGCCGGTCTTGCGCACGGCTCGACCGAACTCACCGCATTCCGAATTCCGCATTTCAATGGGTGCAGGCTCTGCCTGCCGCAATAAAAAAAAAGTCCCGTGAAAGCCCGTAACCGGCGGGAAACCAAAGCCTTGCAACTGGGAAATGGGGTGAAAAACATGAATTTCGGCGATAACCGGCGAAAAATCAGCAACTTGGACCGACACCATCCACCCGCCCCCTTGAACTGGAGGGACGGCATGTGGCCCATGTGCCGGCACCCGCCGGTGACTCTTCCTGTTACTCTCCCGTCTTCCATGGAAAAATAAATTATCCGCCACTATTGTGTTTTATTGTGTTTTACCTTGTCGCGCCGTAGCCCGGCGGAGGCGGATCGCGTGGATCCCTCCCCCCGGGGAGGGGGCCGATATGCGGACTTAAGCGGACTTAAGCGTAACGCTTCGTGCATGCTCGCGACGAAACACGAGCAACTCGGCAAAATTTTTGCCTGTTTTCAGTTTTGAATTTTTCATTTTGCCTTTTGAATTGGCTCTCTCCTCCTCTTTCCCGCGACCTGCTCTCGCTCCTGCACCAACGCCTCAAACAGTATCATAACT
>DATMLG010000302.1:0-3835 GCA_035570675.1 Verrucomicrobiia bacterium
ATGAATTGCTGGCACTGGCGACACGCGCGTTTGTTGAGCCAAGCCCAAGGTCCAAGGTCCAAGGTCCAAGGTCGCAGGTGGCACGCGCCACGATACAATTTTTCACTCCCAGTTATTCGTTGTATCCCGTGCTGGCGGAAATTCACGGCGCGCGCACCAACACCGTCGCGCTCAATCATAATTTCAGCCTTCCGCCCCTGGCGGTCTTGAAAAAATCCCGCGCCTGGGATTTCCACGCCGCGCTCACGCTTGTCACCACGCCCAACGCTCCCAGCGGCCGCGGTTACACAACGTTTGAGCTGGACGCATTATGCCGCGCACAACGGGGCGTCATCGTGCTGGACGAGGCGTATGTGGATTTCGCCGCGGAAAATGCCCTGAAGCTGGCGTTGAAATATCCGCACGTGCTGGTGGCTCGCACGTTCTCGAAGGCTTACTCGCTCTGCTTTCAACGCGTGGGATATTTTGTGGGACACCCGGCGTTGATTGCCGCGCTGGACAAAATCCGCGACAGTTACAACGTCAATGGCCTCGGTCAGGTCGCCGCCCTCGCCACGCTGGACAACTTGAACTATTACCGCGCCAACTTTCGCAAAATCATCGCGACACGCGAGCGGCTGCGCCAGGAACTCGCGTCGCTGGGATTCGAAGCCCTTCCCAGTGAAACTAATTTCATTCTCGTGCGTCCGCCGCGTTTTCCGGCGAAGCTCTGGCTGGAGAAATTGCGCGCCAAAAAAATTCTTGTGCGCTGGTTCCGCGATCCCGCCGTCAGAAATTATCTGCGCATCACCATCGGCACCGATGCCGAGGCCGATGCGCTGGTGCGGGCCAGCCGGGCCATTTTGCGCGTCGATTGACCACAAAAAAAAGGCGGCCCAATTGGCCCGCCTCCTGAATTCTTATAAAGCGTCTTACGCCGCCTCGGGCACTTCAAGAAAGCCCTTGAGATGCCGGACGCGGGTCGGATGGCGCAGTTTGCGGAGGGCCTTGGCCTCGATCTGGCGGATGCGTTCGCGCGTGACCTTGTATTGCTTGCCGACTTCCTCCAGCGTGCGCGCGTAACCGTCAATCAGGCCGAAGCGCAATTCCACGATGCGCCGCTCACGTTCGGTGAGCGTGCCGAGGACGTCGCTCAACTTGTCCTTGAGCAGGCTGTAGCTCGTCATGTCCGAGGGATTCTCGGCCGTCTTGTCCTCGATGAAATCACCGAAGCACGCGTCGTCGCTGTCGCCGACGGTCGCCTGCATGGAAATGGGCTGCTGCGCCATCTTGAGGATGGCCTTGACGCGCTCGACGGAGAGCTGCATTTCGTCCGCGATTTCCTCCGGCGTCGCCTCGCGGCCGAACTCCTGCAAAAGCTGCTTCTGCGCGCGCATCAGCTTGCCGATGATTTCGATCATGTGCACCGGGATGCGGATGGTGCGGGCCTGGTCGGCGATGGCGCGCGTGATGGCCTGGCGGATCCACCACGTGGCGTAGGTGGAGAACTTGTAGCCGCGGCGGTATTCAAATTTTTCCACGCCCTTCATCAACCCCATGTTGCCCTCCTGGATGATGTCCAGGAACGCGAGGCCGCGGTTTGTGTATTTCTTGCCGATGGAAATGACGAGGCGCAGGTTGGCCTCGGCCATCTCGGTCTTCGCCTGGTGCGCCCGTGCGGCGTAATTGTTCAACTGCTCGTAGGCCTTGAGATAATCCACGCACGGCATGCGGGCGAATTCCTCCAGCGCCTTGATCTTCTGACGCTCGGATTTGATGATCGCCTGCTGATGATCGGATTTGCGCTGGCGTTCCATGTCCGTGATGACGCGCAGGCTGGCCTGGATCTTGTCGTGGATGTTCTGCGTCACGAGGATCATTTCCTCGATGACCTTTTGCTTGTAGAAAAACTTCGGAAACGAATCCTGGAGCTTCTTGTCCAGCTTCTTGAATTCCTTGAACGCGCGTTCCTTCAATGCCGGCTTGCCGGTCTCCTGCCAGCGCGCGTATTTTTCGTCCACCTTCTGGTCCAGCTCGCGGACCTTCTTGACGAGCTGGCGCAACGCCTTCAAATGGCGGTCGCGGCTCTCGACCTTTTTGTCCACGATGACGCGATCAAAACGTTCCTTGGGCGGCTCGGAAATCAGCTTCTCCGCGAGCGCAATGTGCTCCTTCGCCGCGAACCCGAAGCTGTAAATGATGCGCTTCTGCTCGTTCTCGGCCTCTTCGATGCGTTTGCAAATGGCAACTTCCTGCTCGCGCGTGAGGAGCGGCACCTTGCCCATCTGCCGCAAATACATGCGAACCGGATCGTCCAAAATATCCAGCCGTCCTTTTTCCTCTTCCTCTTCTACTTCGGGCTGCTTGACGCGATCCACTTCCGCGGGATCGACAATCTCAATCTCGAGGTTCGCGAGCTTCGTGTAAATCTGGTCGAGGTCCTCCGGCGTGACCACGCTGTCCGGCAGCGCGTCGTTGATGTCGTCGTAGGTCAGGTGTCCCTGTTCCTTCGCGAGCAAAAGCAACTCGCGCACCTTCTCCGTCAGGTCCACGCCTGACTTGGTCTTGATGGTGCCGGCGTCGAGCTTGGGATCGGCGGCGCCATCTGCGCCAGCCGCACGGGCGGGTGCCGGAACGGGCGAGCCGTTATGCCCATTATGGCCGTTATGATGCGGCCCGGCGTGTGAGGGCCTGCGGTCGGTTTTGAGCACTACGACGGGGGGCGTCTTTGGTCGGACGGCCCGTTTGTGCTGGGGTTTGGAAACGGCTGACTTGCTTGTAATTTTCTTAGCTTTCGACTTCGCCATAGTTATTGTCCGGTCTCCGGAACGGGAGACCAATAGCCCATCATTCTCTCAGATAAATGCCGCCCAGTCAAATACCAGATTTCCCGCCAAACCGACTGCCTGGCGACACCTTCGGGCGACGTAAGTGTCTGTGCCGTGGCAACTAGCGCATCTCGCGAAGGCAGACGCGCGTCCTGCCCTCCTGCAAGTATTAGAAGCCTATTGTAACGATTTGTCAACATTGACGCGGGTTTTGTTATTCACAGACGCTTCTCATGATTATTCACAATCCATGGATTTTACGCCTGCCGGAAAGTCTTCGAAGGCCTCCTAGTTTGCATTTTGGGGGCTTTTGGCGGATATTGCGCGGGCGAAGCCGGTCAACGCCGCCTTGGATTTGGCCCCGCCGTACTATGAATTGCCTGTTTTCTCTTCGCATAACCACCCTTTGTTTGCTGCTTGCCGCCACGACCACGGCGTCCGCCCGGGCCGATTCGCTGGAATTGGTCAATGGCGATCATTTTCGTGGAATGGTGGTTTCGATGACCCAAAGCAATGTTGAATTCCAAAGCGAACTGCTGGGCCATGTCACCCTGCCGAGGAACAAGGTGGCGCGGATCAGCCTGGGGGATGCACCGGTTACCAAGCCCACGACCAACACCACCGCAACGCATGTCGGGCCGTCGCTTGTTCTCCAAGGCACGCAAAACTTGGAGCGCGGTCCATTCGTTGGCGACGTGACAACGCCATCGCCGGCTCTTCAAGGCGCGCAAAACTCCGGCTCCGACGCCGTGCTCCAGCAAATGCGGCAGCAGGGGATTGATCCCGGGTTGATGAGCCAGGTGCAACAAGAGGTAATTGGGCAGGGCAACCCCGCCGCCGCCCAAAAATTCAACGAACTCATGGGCGGCCTGATGTCCGGCAGCCTGTCCATCGGCGACATCCGGGCACAGGCGCAGGATTCCATCAAACAAATCAAGGAAGCGAAGCAGCAACTCGGCCCTGACGCCGGCGACCTGTTCGACGGCTATCTCGCCATTCTCGAAAACTTCGTCGCCGAAACCGCCACG
>DATMLG010000303.1:0-4367 GCA_035570675.1 Verrucomicrobiia bacterium
TTGATGTGTATGTGGCGCCAAAGAACGAGGACATCAGCGGCGTTTTTGCCGGCGTGAAAAAAATTGTGGACGAAACAAAACTGCCGGAGAACACGGTCATCAATGTGCGCGGCTCGGCGCAGGCGATGAACGATTCGTTCAAAAGCTTTGGGTTGGGCCTGATTTTATCCACCCTGCTCGTTTATCTGATCCTGGTCGCGCAATTCAAGTCCTTCATGGACCCGTTCCTGATCCTCCTGGCGGTGCCGACCGGCCTGACGGGCGTGCTGTTGATGTTGTCCGCGACAGGAACGACGCTCAACGTGATGTCACTCATGGGTGTGGTGATGATGGTCGGCATCGTCGTGTCGAACAGCATTCTCATTGTTGAGTTTACCAACCGGCTGCGCGCCGAAGGCCGCCCGTTGCAAGAGGCCGTGGCGCTCGCCTGCCGTGTCCGTCTGCGTCCGGTGTTGATGACGTCGCTCGCGACACTCATCGGGCTGATTCCGATGGCGGCAAAGATGGGCACAGGTTCGGAGGCGTACGCGCCGCTCGCCCGGGCCATCATCGGCGGCCTGGGAGTGTCCGTCGTGCTCACGATGTTCATCGTGCCCGCGGCCTACTTGCTCGTTTACCGGAGGCTGGAAAACAAGACTGGCGCCCCGGCTCCCGCCGCAGCAGCGTCGTCGGCGATATGATGAAAACATTTACAGTCTGGCTGGTCGCCGGGTTGATGGGTTTGCTGGCCGTCCGGGCTCAAGCCGGGGAAACCAACATTCTCTCGCTCAGAGACGCCGAGGAGATGGCCATCAAAAACCATCCCAAAATCAGCGCCGCGCAACTCATTGCACTGGCGTCCCGGGAGGTCGTTCGCGAAGTCCGTTCCGCCTATTTTCCGACGGTCACGGCGGATGCAACGGCGGTGGGTTCCGCCGGAGACAACACCCGCATCGCCGCCGGCGGCCTGAATAATCCGCTCATCTACAATCGCAACGCGGAGGGCGTGACCGTCAGCCAGCTCATCACGGATTTCGGACGGACAGCCAACCTCACTTCAAGCGCCAAACTGCGCTCGCAGGCCGAGGCGGAAGGCGCGGAGGCCACCCGCGCCCAGATTCTCCTGGAGGTTAGTTCCGTCTATTTCGACACATTGCAGGCGCAATCCGTCCTTGAAGTCGCCAAACAAACCGTGGCCACCCGGCAACTGGTTTTTGACCAGGTTTCCACCCTGGCCACCAATCAATTGAAGTCAGGGCTTGATGTGAGCTTTGCAAAGGTGGACCTGGAGGGCGGCAAACTGCTGCTGGCCAATGCGCAAAATGATCTTCAAGCGGGCTTTGCGCGGCTCGACAACCTGCTGGGCGAACGCGAGCCGCGCGACTGGGTACTGGTGGATGAACCCGTGTCCATGGGGTCGCCTCCTGATACGACGCAACTCATCCAGACTGCCTTGCGGGAAAGGCCCGACCTGCTGCAATTGGGGCATGAACGCGATGCGGCGGCAAAATTCGCGCGGGCCGAGCGGGACCTGAATTATCCCAGCATCAGCGCCATGGGCAGCGCCGGCGTGATTCCCGTGCGCGAGCCGGACGAGTTGAAGAGCGATTATGCCGCCGCCGGCGTGAACCTGAGCCTGCCCATTTTCAGCGGCTTCCTTTTTACTGCGAGGCGAAACGAGGCCGATCTGCGCGCCGAGGCCGCGGCAGAAAATCTCCGCGATGCCCAGAACAACGTGATTCGCGATGTGCGCGTCACTGTCTTGAACGTTAATTATGCGATGGAGCGAATGACGTTGACAGAGCAATTGTTGGAGAGCGCAAATGAGGCATTCGACCTTGCCCAGGGCCGGTACCAGGCCGGGTTAAGCTCCATTGTGGAACTCAGCCAGGCGCAATTGAACAAGACGGAGGCGGAAATTGCCCAGGCGCGGGCCAAGTACGACTTCCAGGTGCAAACCGCGATATTGAATTTTCAAATTGGAGTGCTGCGTTAATCGGAACCGCGGGGATGCATTCCAATCGGCCCGCCCTTTACGGATTCAACGCGCTCGCCGGAGCGGCGTACACTAGGCCATGCGCGTCGGCCACAGCCTTGTGAGTCACCTTGCCGCCCATGATGTTGATGCCGCTGAGCAACGCGGGCAGTTTCTGCACTGCCTCCGCGAGTCCCAAATCGGCCAGCAACTCAATGTAGCGATATGTGACGTTCGTCAATGCCTGGGTGGCCGTCCGCGCATATGCGCCCGGCATGTTCGCCACGCAATAATGCGTCACCCCCTCCTCCACAAACACCGGATTCTGGTGCGTCGTGGCGCGGGAAGTCTCGGCGCAGCCGCCCTGGTCAATGGCGATGTCCACCAGTACGCTGCCATGCCGCATCCGGCGCAGCATCGCGCGGCTGATTAATTTCGGAGCCTTCGCGCCCGGCAGGAGCACCGCGCCGATCAACAAATCCACCGCCGGCAACAAATCGACCAAATGCGCCTCGCTCGAATACAGGGTGTGCGCGGTGTGCAGCGTGATGTCCAGGAACCGCATCCGTTCCAAATCGACCTCGAGAATCGTCACGTCCGCGCCCAACCCCGTCGCCATCCGCGCCGCGTTGATGCCCGACGCTCCGCCGCCCAGAACCACGACCCGGCCCGGCAACACACCGGGCACGCCCCCCAGCAGCACGCCGCTGCCGCCCAGATGTTTGGCGAGAAAATATCCGCCCACCAGCACGGACATCCGACCCGCGATCTCGCTCATCGGCTCCAGCAACGGCAGCCGGTGGTTTACTTCAACGGTTTCGTACGCCAGCGCAGTGACTCCGCATTTGAGCAAAGCATCCGTCAGCGGACGATTGGCCGCCAGGTGCAGATAGGTGAACAAGATTTGTCCTGGCTGCAGCAGCGGATATTCGGACGGCAACGGCTCCTTCACTTTCACGATCAAGTCCGCGTCTTTGAAAATGGCGCCATGGTCGCGAACCAGCGTTGCGCCCGCCTGCGCGTAGTCGGCGTCAGGATATCCAGCACCCACGCCCGCGCCCGCTTCCACAAGAACCTGGTGCCCGCGCTGGATGAGTTGATAAGCCGCGGATGGCAGCAACGCCACGCGATTTTCGTCTTCCTTGATTTCCTTGGGCACTCCGATTTTCATACATTCAACTCGCGACGGGCGGTTCGTGTTTTCCTTCCGGCAAGACCCCGGCCGGGCGGGCGGTCAGCGCCGCGAGTACTTCCGTGCGGTTCACCATGGCCAGGACCGTGACGCCCGACGACGCCTTCCGTTCGGCTTCAAGGATTTTTTCGAATTCTCCAAAAACCTCGGCACGCGCGGGATCATCGCGTGTCGCCAGTTCCTCCCCCTGCCCGGCGCGCAACGCGAGAAGTATATGATGACAGTTGATGGCTTCCAAAGGGCGGGCGGGCGAGTACGCGGTTTCCTGGCCGGCGACCTCCACCAGCAGTCCGGCCGTCAGCAGCGTTTGCATGATTTGTTGCACGAGCCGGCTGGGCACGACCAATGCCTCCGCCATTTCTGGAACCGTGGCGGCCCGCTCGCCGCGAAGAAAGCGCTGACCCACGCATTGCATCAGGCGCAGCGCGATAAATTCGCGGCCGCGCTGGTTGATGTTCTCGGCCTGCTTGTCCTGCACATAGGCCCGCCGGTTCTGCCAGCCGTACGCCACCTGCGCGCCGAACAGCAGAATCAACCATGAAAAATACAGGCCCACCATGATGACGGGGATGGCGGCCAGCCCGCCGTAAATCTTGCTGTTCGAGACCCAGCGTGAAACGTACAGCACGCTGACCACGTTGTTCAGATGCCAGAGCAGCCCCCCCACCAGACCGCCCATCAGGGCCGCCCGCCAATGCACGAGCGTGTTGGGCATGAGCCTGTAAAACAGCGCAAATGAGCCGCACAAAAGCATCAGGGGAAGAATGTGCGCCAGCACGCCCGCCAGAAACGGCGACAGATTGTCGAGCAACGTTTGGGTGAATTGCAGATGCGGTTTGTTCGCCAGCCCGAGCACCACCACCGCCAAAATTGGCGCGAGCGTGATCACGGCCCAGTATTGCGCGATGGAATGGACCCAGCCCCGGCCCTTCACCACGCCCCAGATGTCGTTGAAGGTCGCCTCAATCCCTCTCAGCATCGAAATGGCCGCGTAAATGAGCAAAACCATCCCCACCCCGCCAACCGTGCGGCTGTTCGTTTTTTTTATGAATCTGTTGATCGTGTCCGCCACCTGCTGACGGGCGGCCACGTAACGAACATCGTTGGTCGGCGCATTGATCGCGACACCGTTGGTTTCACCCGATACGAGCACATTGCTTTCGTCCCCCGCGGCGGCAACCGCCGGCGCATTGGTGGCCGACGCCGACGGCGGCGTGATAT
>DATMLG010000304.1:0-29215 GCA_035570675.1 Verrucomicrobiia bacterium
AGATCTTTTCGGGTGCAGCGTGTGACCGACTCCCGGTCGGGCAAGCACCTGGGTCTGCTTGGCATGAGGGAACGCCTGGAAATGGTCGGCGGCAAATTCATTGTCGAATCTTCTCCCGGCAAGGGCACCACCATCCAGGCCCGGATTCCGTTTGGCAACACTCCGCGGGGGGGGGAACTCGCTGACCAAATTCTCTCAACCAAAACCTGATAATTTATGAAGCAAATAACTGTTCTGCTGGCGGAAGACCATATGATCGTGCGCGAGGGATTTCGCAAAATGCTTGAGCTCGAAGACGACATCGACGTGGTCGGTGAAGCACAAGATGGCCGCCAGGCGGTCGCCATGGTCGGCAAACTCCGCCCCGACGTGGTGCTGATGGACATAGCCATGCCCCTGCTCAATGGTTTGGAGGCCACCCGCCAGGTGCGCAAAACCTTCCCCGCCACGAAGATTCTCATGCTCTCCGCGCACAACGATGACGCGTACATCAACAACGCAACCGAGTCCGGCGCCGTGGGATTTTTGCTCAAGCAAACCTCGGCCCACGATGTGTGCCGGGCGATCAGGGAGGTCCACAAGGGAAACACATTTTTCAGCCCCTCCGTTTCCAAACGCCTCGGCCGGCTTCATCCGCACGTGCCGGGGCGCACGGGAGGGGCTGACAAAAAAATTGTGCAATTGACCTCGCGCGAGATGGAGGTGCTTCAACTGATTGCCGAGGGCAAGGCCAACAAGGAAACCGCGTCGGAACTCGGCATCGGCATCAAGACCGTCGAGAAACATCGCGAGCATCTCATGGAGAAGCTGGACATCCACGACACCGCCGGCCTCACCCGCTACGCCATCAGCGCGGGCATCATCGAGAGCAGCGTCCAGTTGACCATCGTTTAACACAGACCTGCCTGGCGGATTGTTGCGCCGGGTTGCCGCTTTTCCAGAGATTTCAAGTCCCGCCCTGCACGGCTGAATTCAACCAGTCCGGCATGGGTAATTCACCCCGGAGGGAAACACCGAATAGCTCTCACAAGGGGTTTCCATCTAGAATGTCGGGCAATGAATGATGAGCAAATACCGGCGACAGACGGGCCAACGGGCATACCCCTGCCCCAAAAAACAAATCCGCACTACCATATCCTCATGGTGGATGACGACAAATCCATCCGCCATTTTTGCGTCCAGGCGCTGTTTGCTTCCGGCTACCAGGTGCAAGCCGCCGAGGATGGTGCTGCCGCCTGGGATGTGCTTCAAATCAACTCTTACAACCTCCTGATCACCGACCACGGCATGCCGAAGGTGACGGGCGTCGAACTGCTGCAAAAGCTGCACGACGCCCACATGGCCCTGCCGGTCATCATGGCCACCGGCACATTGCCGGAGGCCGAATTCATCCAATATCCCTGGCTTGCGCCCAACGCCACGCTCCTCAAGCCCTACACCACCGAAGAGTTGCTGGAAATTGTGAAGGAGGTTTTACGCGCCACCCATGGCACCCGAAAATGGGTCGCGGCACCGTCCGATGGCGAAAGGCCGCCAGCCCTGACACTGGTCAGCCACGATGATGATGCCGCACGTCAGTGCGGGTTGGACCAACAGAAATCTAATATGGGGTGAACACCCCTCAGGGAAACACCCCATGGCGAACCTGCCAATTTCGGTTTAACTATCGTGGTATGAAAGTTAAAACTATTTCACAAACGCCGGAGGCGGCCCGCGCGCCGCTTCAGCGTCCGGTGAAACCGAGCCACCGGATACTGGTGGTGGAGGATGACCGTGACATTCGCCAGCTCAACACCGAAGCGTTGACTCAGTGCGGCTACCATGTTGACGCCGCCAAAGATGGCGCCGACGCCTGGGACACCCTGCAAGCCAGCGGTTATGACCTCATGGTTACTGACAACGACATGCCGAAGGTGACCGGCGTTGATCTGCTCAAGAAGCTGCACGCCGCGCACCTGGCCCTGCCAGTCATCATGGCCACCGGCATCTTGCCGGAGGCGGAATTCACCCGCTATCCCTGGCTTCAACCCGCCGCCATGCTGATCAAGCCCTATACCATTGACGAGTTGGTGGCGACGGTGAGACAAGTCCTGCGCGTGACCGACAGCTCGGGCGACCAGACCGCGCCGCCAGCCCCGTGGCAAAACCAGCTCCCGGCCGAAGGATGGCTGTTATAATGATTCCGGTGCCCGACGCCATGCTGATCAAACCCCGTGCCATTGGTGAGTCAATCCTGACAGTGAGAGAAGTTTTGCGCGAAGCGGGCGATTCGCGCGCGGAGCCAGGGCTTTCAGTTACGTGGCAAAGCCAGCCATCAGCCGAGGATTGGTGGAAATTGTTGCATAGGATCAGGCGGGAACGCACTACAAGCCACATCACGAATGACTGAAAGCAGGGAAACCTGATGAACCACCATTTTCACGGAAAGGTTATGGGGCCAAAACCCGGTTACCATTCACCTTTTGTAGACTCCAGCTTACTGGGGTAAACACCCCATGGCGCCGCCGATTGTTCCAGCCTATTCTTCATAGCATGAAAGACCATAGCAGGTCGCAAGCGAGGAAGCACGCCCGCGCGCCGCTTCCATGCCCAATCCCGTCCGGCCATCGCATACTTGTGGTGGAGGACGAGAGTGACATCCGCAAGCTTAACACGGAAGTGTTGACTCAAAGCGGATACAGCGTGGACGCCGCCGAGAATGGGACCGCCGCCTGGGAAACAATTCAACGCCATGGCTATGACCTTGTCCTCACAGACTATGACATGCCCAAGGCGACAGGCGTTGACTTGGTGAGAAAGCTGCGTGCCGCCCGGATGACCCTGCCGGTCATCATGTGCACCGGAACACTTCCGATGGAGGAATTCACCCGATACCCTTGGCTCCAACCCGCCGCCATGCTGATCAAGCCCTACACCATCGATGAACTCCTGGGAACGGTGAAACAAGTTTTGCTGTCGGCTAATGGTTCCAGCCGGCAGTCCACGCCGCCGCGTATCAGGCATCACCAGCCGGGACGCGGCCGGCAGGAATTGTGACTCCGATCGATCCTCCGTCGTCCAGTTGACGCCCACCCCTGGGGGACCACGAAGAGCCGGAGTAAGAACATCGAACATAGGGTGAAGACCCCATTACCCTTGGAGGTCTTCCCGCTTAATCTACCTCCATGAACTTGAAGGAATTCTTGATAACTGGACGCCAGCCATCTGGGGACGGACATGCCGGCGAAACCGTGGCGCGGGACAATGCCGGGACCAGGAAAAAACATCAAGATGCTTACCTCGCCGGTCACGACGCGCGCACGAAGGAGTCGGAGATTCAGGCAAAACACGAGGAGACCCGGACAGAAAACGCTCTGCGCGCCTCGGAACTCAGTTACCGGCGGTTGTTCGAAGCGGCCAAGGACGGCATTCTGATCCTGGACTTTGAAACGGGACGCATCACAGATGTGAATCCCTTTCTTTACAAACTTCTGGGTTTCACCCGGGAGGATATGATCGGCAAAACCGTCGCTGAACTCAGTCCGTTCAAGGACATTGAATCCAACCAGGCCATGCTGAAACATCTGCAGGAGCAAGGATATGTCCGCTATGAGGATTTGCCGCTGGAAACGAGGGATGGCCGGAAAATCGCCGTCGAATTTGTAAGCAACGTATACCGGGCCGGCGACAAGAATGTCATTCAATGCAACGTCCGCGACATCACGGAGCGCAAACGGGCGCAGGAACAAATCCGTGCTCTGAATGCAGAACTCGAGCAGCGCGTCGTCGAACGCACGGCCCAATTGCAGGCTGCGAACGAGGAATTGGAGGCATTCAGCTACTCTGTCTCGCATGATTTGCGCGCGCCGGTGCGCCACGTCCTCGGCTTCGTGGAACACTTGCAAAAAGACGCCGGGCCGTCGTTGTCGGAAAAGAGCCTCGACCAGCTCGCGAACATATCCCAGGCCGCCACACGGATGGGGAACTTGATTGACGACCTCTTGTCTTTCTCGCACGCCGGGCGGGTGGAATTGCAGAAGACCGGCGTCAATCTGGACGAGCTGGTCCGGGAGACCATGGGAGATTTCAAGGAGGAAGCCGAGGGAAGAGATATTGTCTGGGAGATCCGCCCCTTGCCAACGGTGCTGGCCGATCGCGCGCTGTTGCGCATTGCGCTGGTCAACCTGATTTCCAATGCCGTGAAGTACACCGCCCATCGCGCCCAAGCCAAAATCGAAATCGGTTCCATTCCCGGCGACGGCAAGGACACGGTGATATTCATTCGCGACAACGGCGCGGGCTTCGATCCCCGTTATGCCGGCAAGCTGTTCGGCGTGTTTCAACGCCTGCACAGTCACGACGATTTTGAGGGCACGGGCATCGGGCTGGCCAACGTCCGGCGCATCATTCAGCGCCACGGCGGCCGGACCTGGGCGGAAGGCGCGGTGGACCTGGGCGCGACGTTTTACTTTTCAATTCCCGATCAAGTGCCGGGACTGAATTCCGGGGAGAAGTTCGGAAGCAATGGAAAGTAGAAATTGACGTGCGGCTTCCGGCTGGCGGATGCAAAACCAAATTACCGCCAACAAAATGCCTGCCGACCCCCACAAAATATTTCCCATGCTGCTCGTGGACGATTCGCCCGAAGATCGCCATCTTTTCAAAAGCTCCCTGCGGCACGACACGCGGCTGCGGCTCGTGGCCGAAGCCGGTGACGGCCGGGAGGCCCTGGACTACTTCGAAGGTCGCGGCCGGTTCGCCGACCGGGACAAATTTCCACTGCCCGATTTGCTGCTGCTCGATTTGAACATGCCACGCGTGAACGGCTTCGAGGTGCTGGCCTGGTTGCAGAAGCGGGCGTTTAATCATTTCACAGTGGTCCTGACCGATTCCATGCGATCAGAAGACATCAAACGGGCGCTCGACCTGGGGGCGGACCTGTACCAGATGAAACCCCGCCGCGATCGCGACCGCCTGGCCATGGCTCTCGCCTTGGAAGAACTGCTGATGAAATCCCACATCGAAACGCCGGTAATAGTGTAGCCCGAATCACGGGCGACGGTCACTTGCGCTGGCCGAACGCCCCCCCATGCACGCAGGGCGCCCCTTTTCACCGGAGCGCCCTGCGAACTTTCCAACCAGAATCTTATGCCGGTTGCCCGAGTGTCATAAGCGTCCATCATGGACGCACGATGACCACCGGCGGCGGCGGCCCTTCCACCCTGACCACCGGCGGCCCGACATCTCTATCGTGCCTGCCCCCCCCTCCCCCGGGGGCAAAAATGCATCCGGTGGTGGCGAGAAGCGTGGCGAAGCCCATAAATAACAGGATTTTTTTCATATATAGTTTTGTTGTTCGTATTGTTTTCTGGGGTGACGTTACTCGACGAATGGTGACTTCTCCATGGGGTGTAACCCTATCTATCAAGAATCACTCATGGGGAAAACACCCCATGGCTGCCAGAGGTTTATCGTGCTTTCATTTGGCCATGGCAGACCAACTGTTTTTTCACCACTTGCGTTCAGCCGAGAATAAACCGCCGTGGCCAAAGCTGGATCAGACCACCATCCAACCTAATTGGAATGAGGACGTGGCGGAAACAATTCAAATCCGGCTTAACCGCATCGAAGCTGCCACCAGGATTTATCGCATCAGTCTAAGGCCGGTTTACCGGCAGGGACATGACTCCCAATTGGTGCCGGGCAGCAGGTGCAAAAGAATCTTTGCTTCAAGGCTGGAAAGACGGGCGATTTGAAATTTCATGCTCGGCGGGGAATTTGGAGTCCGGCACTGGTGTTGCTTTCGCTGTGCCTTCCCCTGTTCGCCCGCGGCCAGGCTGATGTTGGCGGGTTGACCAACCCGCCGCCGACGGAGACCGTGGTTCTCCCCAAATCCGTGCCGGACCCCATCGAACCGTTTAATCGGGCAATCTGGGGCTTCAATAAGGCGCTCATGACCGGCGTGATCAAGCCGACGAGCAAAGTTTACCGGACGATTGTCATCAAGCCGGTCCGGACCGGGATTGGAAATTTTGGCAGAAATCTCACCTATCCCGGGCGCTTGATCAACAATCTGCTCCAGAGAAAATGGAGCGGCGCCCGGGATGAAACCTCCGGGTTTTTGGTAAACTCCACCGTCGGGGTGGCCGGCTTCTTCGAAGTGGCGGACAAATGGAAGATTCCCAGATCGGACGCGGACTTTGGCCAGACTTTCGGCCAGTGGGGTTGGAAGCCGCGGTGTTACCTCATGCTGCCGGTTTATGGACCAAGCAACGAGCGGGACACCGTTGGCCTCATTGCCGACACGGCGGCCAATCCGCTGCTCTATATCGCTCCTTACAACTTCGTTCTGAGCAACCCCCTGACTTATTTCGGTCCCTATTCCTACTTTGTTTACCTGGCCATGTATAACAATCTGTCCGACACGGTGGACGAATATGTGCGGTTCAGCCAGGCGGAAATGGATCCGTATTCCGAGATTCAGTACGCCTGGACATTTGCGAGAGCAAACCGGGTGGCGAACTTCCAAGTGAAGGGAAAACCGGACCCAGCCTCGCTGGAAACCCTCGAATCCGTCTTCTTCACCTTCAAGAATCCCGATTTTCCGAACCACGGCAAGACGCGGTCGGTGCTAATTCCCGCGACGGGCCGGAAATTAAAGTTCACGTTTTGGTTGCAGCCGGGAAAGGCGAACGTGGTTTACATCGTTCCGGGGCTGGGTTCGCACCGTCTGGCGGAAACCTCGCTGGCGCTGGCGGAGCTGGTTTACAACAACGGTTTCTCCGCCGTGTGCGTCAGCAGTCCCTTCAATTCCGAGTTCATGGAAAATGCCTCGACTGCGGCGATGCCCGCCTACTTGCCGGTGGACGGCCACGACTTGCATGTCGCCCTCACGGAGATTGATCACCACCTGAACAAGTTGTACCCGGACCGCCTGGGCAACAAGGCGCTGATGGGTTATTCCATGGGCGCATTCCAGTCTCTGTACGTCGCCGCCACGGAAACAACGAATCCGTCGCCCCTGCTCAAATTTGATCGCTTCGTCGCCATCAACACGCCTGTCCGCATGGCATACGGAATTTCCAAGCTGGACGAATTTTACCAGGCGCCGCTGCAATGGCCGACCACGAACCGGACCGATAATATTGAGAACACCTTTCTCAAGGTCGCGGCCTTGAGCAAGCTCACCCTCACGCCCCGATCCACCCTGCCCTTCGATGGCATTGAGTCCAAGTTTCTCATCGGCCTGAACTTTCGGATGATCCTGCGGGACATCATTTACAGCAGCCAGCGGCGGAACAATCAGGGAGTTCTGAAACACAGAATGCGCAAATTCAAACGCATGCCCCTGTATCAGGAAATTCTTCAGTATTCCTATCAGGATTATTACAAAGATTTTGTGATTCCGTATTATCAGGCCGGGAATGTGGCTTCATCGACCGCGGAAACGCTGGAAAATGCCGGAGATTTGCGGACTTACGATGCCGGCATGCGCGCCAACCCGGACATCCGCGTCATCGTCAACCAAAACGATTTTCTCCTGGCGGACGAGGATCTGGCCTGGCTCCGCGCCACGTTTACGCCGGAACAATTGACCGTCTTCGCGCAGGGCGGCCATCTGGGAAATCTCGCCAATCTCACTGTACAGAAGGCCATTCTGGCGGCGCTGACGCCGATGAGGCCGCCCGAACCCACACTCAAATGAGTTGCGGGACATTTCTTTCACCAAGCCATTGCAGGACAGGATCTGCAAATATTCTTCGGGTTACACCCCATGGCCCGGCAACGTCTTCCGGTGCATAGTGTGGAGGCGAAACGGATTGATCTTCCAAAACCGGGAGACAACCGTCCCGCGAAATTACTTTTTATGAAACACAACCATGACCACGGCCGCAGCCATGAAAATGGCCACGGCGCCAGCCTTCAACTCGTGCCCGTTCGCTTTGAGTTCACCCATCCAACGGCGACCACCGTTTGCATCGCGGGCTCCTTCAACCAGTGGCGGCCTGAAGCCAAAATCCTGCATTCTTCCGGCGCCGGCCGGTGGTGGAAGGAAACGGCCCTGGCGCCCGGCAGCTATGAATACTGCCTGGTGGTGGACGGCCAATGGATGCCCGACCCGCTGGCCAAGGAAACGGTGCCCAATCCTTTTGGCGGAAGGAACTCGGTTCTGAAGGTGGCGGCCCCGCCCAAGGCAATTTAGGCCGCCGGACTGGAAAATTTGGAAATAAGAAACACAAACAAACAGAAAACTTGGAAACTATGAACAAACATACTCACACATCTGGTAATGACATGGGAACGCTCGCCGAAGACGCGCGCGCATTGATGGCCGCCACGGCCGACGTGGCCGGGGAAAAAGTCGGGGAAGCCCGCAAACGTCTCACCGCCGCGCTGGAAAGCGCCCGGGACGTCGCGGGCCGCGTTCGCGACCGGGCGGTTGAAGGCGCGAAGGCGGCGGACGAAGCCGTGCGCGAACATCCCTATCAAGCCATCGCCATTGGCATCGGGGTTGGGGCGATTCTCGGCTTTCTGGCCGCCCGCCGGTGCAGCGGCAGCCGCGATTGATCCGGTTATGGAAGAATCCACCGTCAGCCTCGGTCAACTGGGCGCGACCTCGAGGTATTTTGCTCAGGGGTTGTTAACCATCGGCGCAAACCGGCTTGAGTTATTGGCGGTGGAAGTGCAGGAGGAACGCGAACGTCTCCTGCAAGCCTTCCTATTGGCCCTGGGCGTGGCGGCGTTCGGCATGCTCGCCGGCATCACGCTCACGGCTACCATTGTGGTCTTGTTGTGGGCTTTCTCGCACATGGCCGTCCTGCTGACCTTGAGCGTGCTCTACGGAGCCGCCGCGGTTTATCTTTGCCGGCGGCTCATCGCCCTGCAGCACAACTGGCAGGCGCTTTCCGCCTCGCTTGATCAACTCCGGAAGGACCGCGAATGTCTGGGAAAAATCCTCGCCTGAACCCGCTTCCATCGCGAAAACAGCTTTTGCTTGTCGAAAGCGAACTGAACCGCGCCCAAATGATGCGGGACTTGACCGCACTGACGTCGGAAGTCCGTGCGCTCGGCGATCGTGCCAGATCCTTCGGGACGATTGCTTCGTCAGCCGTGGTACTGGCGACGGGTCTGGCGGCCTTCCGGCGCGGCAAAGCCCCGGACGCGGATGCAAAACCTTCCTGGGTGCGAACCGCTTTCAAAGGCGCGGGACTGGTTTCCAATCTCTGGCTGGCGCTTCGTTCGAAGAGCCGCAATCGAAACGGCGATTGATTCGCAAGCCCCGCGGGTAGGGTAACACCCCATGGTGATTGCGCGCATCCGGACTATTGTCATTCCATGGACAACACAAGCACTTTCTCCACATTCCACGGACGGAACGATCGGCGAATCCAATTCGCACAATAAAAGGCAAATTATGTTAGGAACGATTCTCTTAATTTTTCTGATTCTCATGTTAATCGGCGCATTTCCAACGTGGCCGCACAGCCGAAGCTGGGGTTATTACCCGAGCGGCGGCCTGGGTCTGGCCCTGGTTGTGGTGGTCGTGCTGCTTTTACTCGGCCGCCTTTAAACGGCACAGCCTGATTTTAAGGGAAAGACAAAATTATGTTACGAAGCGTCAATCAATTGTACGGTGACAAACTCGGGGCGACGGACGGGGAAATCGGCCGGGTGAAGGATTTTTATTTCGACGATCAAAGCTGGGCGGTGCGTTATCTGGTGGCGGACACAGGTTCCTGGCTGCCGGGGCGCGCGGTCTTGATATCTCCCCATGTCATCGGCGGGCTCGACCACTCCGGAAAGGTCCTGTGCGTGAACCTTACCCGGAAACAGATTGAGGACAGCCCTTCGATTGCGCTGCACCAACCGGTGTCGCGGCAATACGAGGAGGAGTATTACCGATACTACGGCATGCCTGTTTACTGGCAGGGCGGCGCATTGTGGGGCACGAGCGGTTTTCCCATCATGGGACCGCCGGCCGTGCCGCTTCCGACCGCACCGCAGCCCGGGGACGCCGATGCGAATCTGCGCAGCACGCAAGCCGTGAACGGCTATCATCTCCGGACGGGCGATGAAACGACCGGTCACATCTGCGACTTTATGATGGATGACCGGAGCTGGGCGATCGGACAATTGGTCATCAAGACCGGGCACCGGTTTACCGGCAAGGAGGTGCTCATTCCGACCAAGGTGGTGGAACGAATCAGCTATCCGGACTCCACGGTGTTCGTAAATTTAACCAAGGAAGCCGTGGAGCACGGTCCCGCGCACGAACTGGCTCCCGCCGGCAAGGCCGGTTGATCCCCATTTTTCTTTTATGAAACACAATAAATATCCGCAGGACCAAAATTTGCCCAATCCGTCGCACCAGACTTCGGTCGCAAACTTAAGCCAAAACCCGGTGGATTTCGCGTCATCAGCGGACGAAGTGGCCAGAAGGGCCTACTTCAGTTACGTGAACGAGGGCTCGCCGCCGGGGCGCGACGTGCAGCACTGGCTCGAGGCCGAGGCGCAATTGCTCGCCGAACGAAACCTCACCCGGATTCATGGGTTTCACAACCGGACGTAAAACGAATCGATCTGGTTTATCCAAAAAAAGCAGCACACGATCCAAACCCAAAAAGAACCACATTATGAGCACACCCATCATTGACCGGGACCTGAACAAGGTGGCACCGCACAGCCCGCGTGATCGCATCGCCGGCTTTGTGATCGCCAGCCGCGCCGTTGACAAATGCCGGGCCACCCTTGCCGGAACGCCCGGCGAATATCATTACGATTGTCCGCTGGACAACATGCTCTTCAGTTTCAAGGGCATCACCGGCGACCAGTTCAAGACGGTCGTTCAAACCTCGACAAATTATGAGGAGATAGGCGCGTGGCTGCAGGCCAATGGCACTGCCAAAACGCCCGCGGAAATCAAGACCTGGTCGGACGCCATGGAATCCAGCAGCATGATGAAAAACCCCGAGAAGCGCTCTTATTTCATTGAGGAATGCTCGAAGCTCGGGCTGAACCCGGAAATGAACACCACGTTCAACTGGCTGGAAGCGGATGACAACGAAACCGTCCGGCGAAATTCCCGATTGGCTGCCGCCAGACAAAATTCATGAAAAAAGCCAACGCCAAACCCGGGGCAACGCCGCAAACTCCTGTATTCCCGCAAACGCTTCACCGGCTGCGACCGAATGCCAATGCCACCGCCGGGGCAGCCGCCTCAAATTTAAAGCCTCAAAAGCGGGACAATATTTTCTCCAAATCCCGCGACACGCGCGAAGATCGCGCCACGCGTCAAATCAAGACAAAGCACAACTCACAAACGCTTTTCCGCGCCTGCGGCAATTCCAAGTCATGAAGACGAATCCACTGAAGGAAGGCGCCCTGACCGAAAATTCCGCCGGGCTCGGCACCGTGACGCGCAAAATGGTGCGTGAGCGCGCAGTTGAGCTGGCGGTCATCAACGGCCGTTCGGCGCAGGAAGTGTCGAAATCTGATTGGGAACAGGCCAAACGGGAATTGACGGGCGGATCGGACACCGACCCAAAGACTGAACTTCTCGAATCAGCGCCCGAATCCGAACGCTGGGACCCGGTGCCCGGATCGGCCGGACAAAAGGCGCCAGTGGCGCCAAGCGCCGACGAGGATGACGAAGGGCGCAGCGACAATGAGAGACTGGTTGAAGAAGGCGTGACCGCGGCGGAACATGATCAAATGCGTGAGGCCGCCAGGAAAGCCGCGCAGGGGAATTAAAGGAATTTTTCAGTTCTGGCAGTACGCCGCGCCAGTCATCCAGGGTTAGGGAAACACCCCATGGCGCCGGAACGGCCGCGGATTTACACTTTCAAAATGAAAACAAAGATTATTACTTTTCCATCCCGTTCAGCCTCCGCCCGCCTGGTGAGGCAACTCACACCGGTCCTGGTTTGTTGCAGCGCCTTCGGTCTCCTGGCCGGTTGCGCCACCGCACCCGATTCACACATGGTTTCTGCGCCACCACCGCCGGCCCCCACCCGCTCGGTGACGACGACGACGACCACCACCACCCCGGACACGGTTCCCGCCGTGGTCACTGGAAGCCCCGCCACCGTGACGTATGCGACAAGCACGGCCAGCGGAACGACCACCATCGTGGCGCAAGCGCCGCCGGCGCTCCAGTCCGAGGTCGTGCTGGTACAGCCGTCCCCCGAGGACGTGTGGATAGCGGGTTACTGGACCTGGCGCGACACCGGGTATCAATGGCGGGCGGGACATTGGGAATTGCCGCCGAATTCAAGTTCTGTCTGGGTCGCCCCGACCTGCCAGCGCCAGGGCAATGGCTACAAGTATACCGACGGCTATTGGAATTGAACCGGGCGGCCTCAGGCTCTTGTCCGCGTTCATGGACTGACCTTGCAATTGAGCCACAGCGACCCGGCTTTGGCTCAATTTGTCTGAACCGCAGATTTTCCCCGCGCTGCCTGCAAGCTTTGCGGGAATTCGCCCGGCTGAGGGCGTAAATCCCCGTGAAATACCCCGACCTTTTATGGGGTATTTACCCCATTTAATTCTTTGCGTTTAAAAGCTAGAGTCCTCGCAACGGATCATTGTGGACGTTGAATGAAAACAAAGACGCCCGCTCTGGCCAAACGAATAAAAATGAAAGTCAATTCTGCCGATCAAGTTCCATGAGCTGGGCTCCTCTGAATCTCACCGTCCGGGTCGGTTGTCAGCTGGTTTATGAAACGTCGGTGCAGACACCGGTGTTATTCGTGCTGAGACCGCGGCTCGAAGGCCGGGTGCTGGTGATGCAGGAAAAGCTGTCGTTCGGCATCGGCCTGCCGTCGTATGAGTTTCAGGATTCGCACGGCAACATCACGTATCGCTCGATGTTCATGCCCGGCCGCAACGAAATCCGTCACGATGCTCTCGTTGCCGTTTCCTCCCTGCCCGACAGCCGGGAAGTGCTGTGGCCAATTGTGCCCGTCGGACAACTTCCGTTTGAATTGTTGCGTTACACGCTGCCGAGCCGTTATTGCGATTCGGACAAGCTGATGAATTTTGCGTGGAACCAATTTGGACAAGTCCCCCACGGCCTGCCGCGCGTGCAGGCCATCTGCGACTGGGTCCACAACAACATCGAATACCGCTTCGGTTCCGGGCGGCCCGATCTTTCGGCCTCGGAAGTGATCGCGCGCCGCCACGGCGTCTGCCGCGACTTCGCCCACGCGGCCATCGCACTGTGCCGTGCCTTCAATCTGCCCGCCCGTTACGTCACCGGACATCTGCCGGACATCGGTTACACGGATCCGGGCACGCCCATGGATTTTCACGCCTATTGCGAAGTTTATCTCGGACAGGAGTGGTTCACCTTTGATCCGCGTTACAATGTTCCGCGCATAGGCCGCGTCAAGGTCGCCCACGGCGCCGACGCGGTAGACGGTGCGTTCGCGACCATCTACGGCGAGGCCAATCTCAGTTATTTCGAAGTCTGGGCCTATCAGGTGAATCCGCAGCAGGTTTCCGTTGGTGACCCCATTGATTTGTCCAAGCGACTCGATGGCAATCAAACCATCCGGCTCAATTAGCCTTCTCCCCGCGTTTCTCAAAAAGATTTCGCCCCTTGTGCGGCGGTTCCTTCTGATTTAGCTTCTGCCCGATTGCGTCCTGCAGGACACAACCACACGGCATAAAAAAATTTAACAACCCTCCCAACTATTATGCAAAAAATGCGAGCAGCCCAAGTCGCCCGTCCGGGCGCCCCGTTTGAAATCGTGGAACGCGACCTTCCGCAGCCCGGCCCCGGGGCCGTGCGAATCAAGGTGCAGGCCTGCGGTGTGTGCCACAGCGACTCCATTACCAAGGATGGACTTTTTCCGGGCATTCAATATCCCCGCGTGCCGGGCCATGAAGTGGTCGGGGTGGTGGACGCCGTCGGCACGGGCGTGACCAACTGGAAACCGGGCCAGCGCGTCGGCGTGGGCTGGCACGGCGGTTACTGCGGCCAATGTGATTTCTGCCGGCGCGGCGATTTCTTCGCCTGCCAATCCAGCTGGGGCGTGACGGGCATCAACTTCGATGGCGGTTACGCAGATTATCTGGTTGCCCCGGCCAGCGCGGTGGCGCTGTTGCCGGAGGAATTGCCGCCCGCGGATGCCGCGCCATTGATGTGCGCCGGCGTGACGACCTTCAATGCGCTCCGACGCAGCGCCGCGCGGGCGGGCGATCTCGTCGCCGTGCTGGGCTTGGGCGGCCTGGGCCATCTCGGCGTCCAATATGCGGCTAAAATGGGTTTCAAGACCGTGGCCATTGCGCGCGGGCAGGACAAGGAACCGCTGGCGCGGAAGCTCGGCGCGTGGCATTACATCGACAGCCAGTCGCAGGATCCGGCGAAGGAACTCACGAAGTTGGGCGGCGCAAAGGTGGTTCTCGCCACGGTGACGGATGCCAAGGCCATGAACGCCACGTTGGGCGGCCTGGCCGTGAATGGCACTTTGCTCGTTCTGGGCGCCCCGGCCCAACCGCTGGCTGTGCCGGCATTTCTGCTGATCGGCGGACGCCGGGCCGTCGAGGGATGCTACTCGGGCGTTTCGATTGATTCACAGGACACGCTGGCATTCAGCGTATTAAGCGGCGTGCGCTCGATGAACGAGGTTTATCCGTTGGATCGCGTCAATGAGGCCTACGAACAGATGTCGAGCGGCAAGGCGCGGTTCCGCGTGGTGCTGACGATGGGGAATTAGGCCCGGGCTTTGCGCGACACAAACTCGCTGCCGCCCAGATAAAACCGCAGCGGCAACTCGGCGGCCTTGACGATGCCCACGCGCGTGGTGGTCACCAACGGCCCGCGTCGCCGCAGAAAACTTTTCAACGCCGGATTTCGCGCGATGAAAAGCGGCGAGTTCTCATCGCATAAATCAACGCCGTTGTATGTACGGTCGATGCCCATCGCGGCGCACAGCTTCCCGGGACCATTGGTGAGTTCGTACGGAAAGCGCACCTGGCGCCGGCTTTGCATCTGCTCCAGGCCGATGGCGGGTTCCAGCGCGCGGACAAGCACGGCTTCCGCCGTCCCCGGCGGCAGGCACACGACGTTGAAGCACCAGTGATTGCCGTAAATGAAATAAACGTAGCCGTGCCCCGGCGGGCCCCACATGACGCGGTTGCGGGCGGTCTGGCCGTTGAACGCGTGACTGGCGGGATCGCCGATAAGATAGGCCTCCACTTCCACAATCGGCCCGCCGCACGGCCCGGCAGGTGTGTTGCGAATCAAAAGCTGGCCGAGCAACTTCGGCGCGACAGCATCGGCGGCAGGCTCATAAAACGACCACGGCAACGGACGAAACGGGCCTGACAAACCAGGTTTTCTTTTTTTTGCCAGTGTTTCGGGCGCGTCCACGCTCCAAGCTTCGAAAGTGCGAGCGATTAGTCAATTGGAAACGCGGTTGCGTGCCGGATTCAGATTGCTTAACTTCGTGCCGTCGTCGGCATGAAAACCATCACCCATCTGAACGAAGCCGAGCTGGAGGAGATTTTCAGCCGTTCTTCGGGGCCGGGCGGCCAGAACGTCAACAAGGTTTCGACCCGCGTCACGCTGCGCCACGTCCCGACCGGCATCACCGTGACCGTGCAGGATTCGCGGTCGCAATTCATGAACCGGCAGATGGCCCGGGCGCGGTTGCTGGCGGCGCTGCAGAATCGGGAAAAGCAGGCCGCCGCCGCCGCCGAATACGCCCGCGAAAAGCTGCGTCGTCAAAACCCGAAACGTCCCCGCGCCGCCCGGAACCGGATGCTGGAAGACAAGCGCCACCGGGCGCAACGAAAACAAAATCGGAGAAGGGCCGACGATTGATTTGGGAAGGTTCGGGCAGCCCGTATTGGGTTGACAAATGGGGGGAGATTTGGTTGCCTGCGGAAGTACTAAAGGCAGTTGACCGGTAGAATCCAATTCGGGGTAATAAGCTACGTTCCACATGTTTGAACCGGCAAAGCGCGCCGGAGAAAGGCAGATACCATGAAACAAATCCTGATCCTCCCCACCATTGTTCTGGGCTTGATGCTTGGGCTGACACTCGAATCCCCGGCCCAAACCGTAAGTTTTGTGACGCTCTACTCCACCAATACCGGTCCGAACATACAATTCCCGCTGCAAACCAACCAGGTGGTTTCCATCGTGGGCGAGTCACAAGGTGGAATCACTTCCCCGTCGACTTCCATCTTCGGCTTTTTCCCGGACGGAACCAGTGTGACGCTGCCTCTGGCGAGCAGCGGCCTGCTCCCAATTTTTACGGGATTTACGAATTTTGAACTTTTGGCGCCCAACCAGCCGGGCACCGTTTGCGTCACCTTGCAGGTAACCACCCCGGCCGGCGCGAATGTGGTCTCAAATTATGTCCCCGCGGATGCCATCGTCATTCCAGCCAGCGCCACGGGCAATGTGCAAATCATTCTCGAGTCCAGCACGGATTTGCTGAATTGGTCCGCGGCCAGTCCGGGAACCTATTCCGCGGCATCCGCCACCAACCGGTTTTTCCGGGTCCGGGCGGTCGCTAACTGAGACGGCGGAAGGCTGCGGGCCGCACTTCCGCAACGGGAAAACAGGCCGCCGCCGAACACGCCCGCGAACAGCTGCGTCGCCAGAATGCCAAGCGCCCCCAAGGAGCCAGGAACCGGATGCTGGAAAGCAAGGCGCGGCCGTTGACGAGAGCAACCGGATTCAAACGCGAAGCAGGCTCAACTCGGTGACGCAGACCGGCGTCCCGGCCTTCAATTTGCCGCTTGACCGCCGGCGAATGAAATGGAGACTGGCGCGTATTTGATGAACTCTGATCGTTGCCACGCCAGATTAACTTGTCGTTTCGCGCCCCGCCCCTGATCTTGTGCCCCATCCCAGCCACAATCGTTTTCTAATTGTTCTCATTTTGGGCGCGCTTTCCACAATCAGCCCGTTTGCGATTGACATGTATCTGCCGGCGTTTCCGGAAATTGCGGCTGCCTTGAATACTTCGACGGCCAGGATTTCATTGACCGTTTCCAGCTACTTTGCCGGGCTCGCGGTGGGCCAACTGCTTTACGGGCCGCTGCTGGACCGGTTTGGACGCAAGCCGCCGCTCCACGCAGGGCTGACATTGTTCATCGCGGCATCACTGCTCTGCCTGTGCGCACCCAGCGTGAACTGGCTGGTGGCCATGCGTTTTCTGCAGGCGCTGGGCGGCTGCGCGGCACAAACCGCGGCAATGGCGATGGTGCGCGATTTCTTTCCCGTCCGGGAAACCGCCAAAATCATTTCGTGGCTGATTTTAATCCTGGGAGTGTCGCCCCTGCTGGCGCCCACGGTGGGCGGCGCGGTGGCGACACACCTGGGCTGGCGATGGGTTTTTATCATCCTGGCCGCGGTGGCCTTTTTGAACGCGATTATCTGCCACCTGTATTTGCCGGTCGGGCACAAACCAGACCGCAGCGTATCGCTCCGGTTGACGCCGATAGCGCGCAACTTCGGCGAGGTGCTGCGGGAGCCGCAGTTCATCACGTTCGCGCTTTCCGGCGCATTCGCCTTTTCCGGATTGCTGGTGTATGTAGCGGGTTCGCCCATCATTTTCATGGAAGTGTTTCATGTGAATGCGCGGACATTCAGCCTCATCTTCGCCGGGCTGGCCACCGGATTCATTGGCAGCAATCAGATCAACGTCCTGCTGCTGCGCCGGTTTTCCAGCGCCCAAATTTATCTGGGTGTGCTGCTGATTGAATGTCCGACGGCAATGCTGTTTTTGGCCGGCACCTATTACGGCTGGCTTGGCCTGGCCGGCACGCTGACGCTGTTGTTCATTTGCCTGTCAACCCTCGGCCTGGCGTACCCGAATGCAGCCGCGCTGGCCATGTCGCCGTTCGAGCGGAATATCGGAAGCGCCTCGGCCATGCTGGGCTTCCTGCAAATCGGCATTTCCGGTCTCGCATCCGCGAGCATCGGCCTTTTGAATTCGCACCGAATCATGCCCGTGGCTTTCATTTTGGCGTCCATGTCCTGGATCGGGCTGGGTATTTATCTGGTCGGACGCCGCCGCATGGGGCCATTGCGATTCGTGGAGGAAAAGGACGCCCTGCCGTTGACGCAATAGAATCCTTCCCTCACCGCACTCAGTAAACCTTGCGCAGATTGGACGGCAGAATGTTCAGTTCGCTGCGGTACTTGGCCACGGTGCGGCGGGCGATGACAATCCCCTTTTCCTGCAGCATCTTGACAATCTCCTGGTCGGACAACGGCTTGGTGCAGTCTTCCTTGCGGAACATGTCGGCAATCATGTCCTTGACGCTGGTGTTGGACATGCCCTCGCCGCTGGCGGTCTGAATGCCGGCGGTGAAGAAATATTTCATCTCGAAAATGCCCTGCGGCGTCTGCATGTATTTCGCGGAAACCGCTCGGGACACGGTAGTTTCATGCACGCCCACGGCCTCGGCGACCTGCACCATGGTCAAGGGTTTGAGAAAGGCCACGCCTTTTTCCATGAAATCACGCTGGCGCTTCACAATCTCGTTGCCGATGTTCAAAATGGTTTGCTGCCGCTGGTGCAGGCTCTTGATCAAAAACTTGCCCGCGCGAATTTTCTCACGGATGTAATTTAACACCTCGGCGGAATTGCCGGACTGCGCCATCAAGTCCTTGTAGGTGTTGCTGATGCGTAAATGGGGAATTTGGTCGTTGTTCGTGGTCACCAGGAAGTCGTCACCCGCCCGCTGCACGAACACTTCGGGCATGATGTACTGGTTATTGTCCGTGACAAACGCCCGACCCGGCCGCGGCTCCAGCCGTGCGATGCGGCCGATGGCCTCCTGCACGTCGTCCACGTCCAGGCCCAGACTGCGGGCGATCTCCGGGATGCGCCGCTTGCCGAGCGCCTCCATGTGGTCCTTGACGATGCGAAATTCGATGGAATCCTGCTCGCCCGCGCGCTCCAACTGGCGCAACAGGCATTCCTGCAAGGTCCGCGCGCCGACACCGGGCGGATCAAAAGTCTGGACGACGTGCAACACCGGCTCGATTTTTTCGGGCGGGATGCTGGTGGTCTGCGCCAGCTCTTCGAGGGTCGTTTTGAGGTAGCCGTGGTCGTCAATATTGCCGATCAGGAGTTCGCCGATGGCTTTTTCCTCTTCGGTCAGCCTGGATTCGCGCATCTGTTCCAGCAGGATTTCCTGCAGGGACGTGGCGGCAACGATGGAATCGAACATGAACTGGCGCTTTTCATCGTCCTCGGCCGACTGGCGCATGGGGATGTTGGTGGCCGCAAAATGATCCCGCCATTCCTGGTCCAGCTGGGCCAGGCGCTCGAATTCCGCCATGAAATCGTCCGCCGGCTCGCCATTGGGCTTTTCCGTGGTCGAATCGAAATTGACATCCTCGGGTGGTTCGGCCGGGTCGGCGGGTGCGGGGACTTCCTCGGATTCCGGGTCCTCCGACTTGGCTTTCTCGATCTGCTCAGTGTCGTCATTGGCAACCTCTTCCAGCACAGGGTTTTGCTGTAATTCCTGTTCCACCAATGCCTTCAATTCCAGCGTGGGCGCCTGCAGGAGTGCCAGCGATTGCTGCATCTGCGGCGACAACACGAGCGACTGTGAGAGGCGCTGCGCCAAATGTAAGCCTTGCGACATGCTCGTTAATACTAGCGGCAAATACGGATAGCTCAAGCATTGAATTCAAGAGTTGGTGCGATTTTTGCTTCACCGGCCAAACTCTTGAAATCCAGCAATCGTACTCTGCCTGTGCGTCTGGATTCAGCGCTTTCGCGCGTTGGCAGAGCATCGGCACAATCGATGCTAGGCTTAACCGCTCATTTCGGGTCTGGAAAAATCATTGCCCCCGGCCGGTGCGGTCGGTACCGTCAAACCGTGGCCGCACAACTAACGATTCTGGGCAGCGGATCCGCCGGCAACTGCGCTTACGTGGAGACCGCCGAAACGCGGCTGCTCATTGACGCGGGTTTCAGCGCCCGGCAGACCCGCAAACGCCTGACGGCCATCGCCCGCGGGCCGGAAGGGCTTTCCGGCATCCTCATCACGCACGAACACTCGGACCATATCAACGGTCTGGCGGCGTTGTGTTCGCAGCTTGGCGTGCCCGTTTACTGCAACCGGCTCACCAAGGAAGCCATCGAGTTCCAGTTGCAGTGCAAGTTTGAATGCCGCGTCTTCGCCACCGGCGCGAGTTTCGAGGTCGGCGACATTGCGGTGGACACCTTCAGCATTCCGCATGACGCCACGGACCCGGTCGGTTTTCTGCTGCGGACTCCCGGCGGGAACATCGGCTTTTTAACCGACCTCGGACACGCCACCAAGCTCGCCCTAGAACGCGTCCGCGCCGCCAATGTGCTGGTGCTGGAGACCAATCACGATTTGAAGATGTTGCAGGATTCCTCGCGGCCCTGGAGCCTGAAGCAGCGCATCGCCGGCCGGCACGGGCATCTATCGAACAATGACGCCGCCGATGCCGCCGAGGAAATCATGTCCGCCGAGCTGCGCCATTTGTACCTCGGCCATATCAGCCGCGAATGCAACCAGCCCGGCCTCGCGCACCGGGTCATCCAGGAACGCCTCCGAAAAATCGGCGCGACCCATGTCACTGCTGAGTTAACCTCCCAGACCATCCCCTGCCCCACGCTGCATCTCGGCCGCGTGCCCGTTCATTCCCAGCCGGCCTTGTTGTAAACCGCCCGGATGTCGCGACGCCACTTCGCCAGCGCGGCCCGAAATTCCTTGGCCGAGCCGAAGCCGCAACGAATTGAAACACGATAGAACGGTGCTTCTTCGTCCGGCAGCACGGTTTCGCCTTCAAAACTCCAGCGTCGGAGAATTCCCTCCACGCGCCGCAGCCGACGATAAGCTTCGATTAACTGGTCTGCATCGTGGAGCTTCAGCGAGCCCGCGTCCCGCGCCCGTTCCAGGGCGCGCAAGGTGTTCGCCTCCTGCCAGCCGTGGGCGAGGCAGAAGGTTTGCGCCAGGAACTCAGCATCCATCAATCCGCCCGCGCCGGTCTTGATCGCCAGCGCGTCCTGTCCCGGCGGCGTGCGCTCCTTCTCGATTCGCGCGCGCATCCGATGAATTTCGCGTTTCCACTGGGGACTGTAGGCGGACAGACCGGCGTGAAGTCCGACACCGTGTTGCTTGAAATTGGCGCGCACATTCTCGGGCGTGAAATTCGTCAACACACCCGCGAGCTTCTGGAATTGATTGCCCAGCGCCAGGTTGCCCGCAACCGTGCGCGTTCGCGAGAGAGCTTGAATCTCCCACAGTTGAGCGCGGTGACGGTAATAATTGCCATATGCCTCCAGCGTGTTGACGAGCAGACCTTTTTCGCCATCGGGCCGGAGGCGGGCGTCGGTGGCAAAAGCGACGCCCATTTGCGTGCGGCTGGAAATCAGGTCCATTACTTCCACAGCGACGGATTGCAGCTTCGGAAGATTACGCGGCGGTGCGTCGGTGACAAAAATGATGTCGAGGTCCGAGCCGTAATTGATTTCCGCGCCACCGAGCTTGCCGAGACCGATGATGACGAGCGGCGGCGCCTTCCATTTATTTTTTCGCAGGACGACCTCCAGCGCGTATTGCAGGCAGGCGTCGGCCAGCGCGGAAAGTTCCGTCAGGTTTTGCTCGAAACCTGCGAGGCCGAGGATGTCGCGCAGGCCGATGCGCATCAATTCCGCCTGATGATAGCGCCGCAGCCAGAGCCGTTGGTCGGCGTCATCGCGGCCATGGCGCAAATCCTTGAGAATCTCGACAGCATCCTTGCTCCGTTGCAAGCGCCCGCTCAAAACGAGCGCATCCACCAGATCGGGCGTGCGGATGGCCGCCTCCGCCAGAAATTCCGAGTGGTCGAACAACAGGAGCATCAGCTCGAACAACGACGGATTGCTGTTCCACATTTCGAACAGCGTCGCGCGCGCGCCGTAGGCGGTGACAAATTGATCCAGCCGCGTCAATACCCGGTCGGGATCGGACAGCACCGTGGCCGGCGCTTTTCCGGGCGTGCCCGGCGGTTTCGGGCACAGGGCGAGCATCCTGGGCAGGAGTTGCGACGCCAGTTCAACGGTGCGGTTGCTGACATGAACATAACCGGGGCCGTGGACAAATTCGTTCAGGAGTTTCAGGGAATGGTCAACGTTGACGAACGCATGGTCCGCCAGAATACGTCGCCATTCTGGTTCAGCATCTGCGGCCGGCACGGGCAATGTGGACTGCCGCGCCAACGAATCCGCTCTCAACAACCGGTCATAGACGCTTCGAACGGCACGGGTGTAGTCACGCCGCGCAGCATCAAAATCCGCCAGCGCGCCGAATCCCATCAACGCCGCCAACCGCTGCCGCGCCGCGGGCTCCGTGGGAATAGTGTGCGTCTGCTGGTTGTCCTCCATTTGCAGGCGGTGCTCGACATCGCGCAGAAAACAATACGCGCCGGTCAGGGAACGGGCCTCGTTGCGAGGAAGAAGTTCGTATTGCGCCAGCTTGTCGAGCGTCGGCAAGGTCTGGGCTCCTTGCAGGAAGGGCAGCCGGCCCGCGTGGATCAATTGCAGGGTTTGCGCGACAAATTCAATTTCGCGAATGCCGCCGCGGCCGAGCTTCACGTTGCGATCCAGTTCGCCGGCCTTCACCACTTCATTCTCAATGCGTTCCTTCATTGCCGCCACTTCGCGCAACACGCCTTCGCCCGGCGAACGCGGATAACGGAAGGGTTGGATCATTTCCAGAAATTCCGCCGCCAACGCGCTGTCCCCCGCCACGTATCGCGCCTTGATGAGCATCATCCGCTCCCACGTCTGGCCCCATTGCGCGTAAAAATTTTCGTAGCCCGCCAGCGACCGCGTCAGCGGCCCGGCGTCGCCCTCCGGCCGGAGCCGCAGGTCCACGCGATATAACATGCCGTCCGCGGTCATGCGGCTGACTTCGGCAACGAACATTTCAGCGAGGCGGTTGAAGTATTGATGGCTGGCCATGCCGGAGCTGGCAACTTTTTTGCCGCGGCCCGGCAGTTGCTTGAAAACCTGGCCTTCTTCGGTGTAAACAAAAATGACATCCACGTCCGAGCTGTAATTGAGTTCCTGGCCGCCGAGCTTGCCCAGGCCCAGGACGGAAAATTCCGTCGGGTGCCAGCGGCCCGCAGCATCCTGATGATACGGCCGGCCGAGGCGGGCTGTCAGTTGGGCGGCGCAAAGCTGCAGGACGGCGTCCAAACAGACATCGGCGGTGTTGGACAATTCCAGGGTGATTTCCGGCACGTTCGCGAGACGGGCGAGGTCACGCGCGCCGATGCGGAGCATCTCACGATGCTTGAATTGCCGCAACTGCTCGAACGCCGCCGGATGCGTGCCGGTGTCTGAAATCGTTGCCAACGAAACCGCGAGTTCGCGCTGCAGGCCCTGCGTGCGACGCGGATGCTGAAGCAGTTCGGGTGTGAGATTTACGACGAGTTCAGGATGCGCAATCAGCCAGCCGCTCAAGGCCTGCGATCCGCTGAACAGCGCGCAGAGAATCCGCGCCTGCTCGGCCGGGGCCGAGGCCAGCGCATCCGCCGCGGTGGTGGCGGCCAGCAGATCCAGATAATGCCGGGCGCGCTGCGGATCGGCGCAATGTTTCAATGCTTTCGACCACACCGGACTTTTCATGGCGAACGGTGAAGCTTACAGCGGGATGGTTTCGAGAACAACCTGGGTTTTGGGGCGGTCAGGCGATGATTTCAGGCTCGTGAACAGGCCGCGCGCGAAACCAACGCCATATCCGAGGTGTGTAAGTATAACCAGCGGAATGGCGCAAATGCTTCGCACCACGCCGCCTTGGGGAATCAGTACGACCGCCTGCGCGACGAGGGCAACACCATAGCACCACAGGGGAACGAAGCTTATTGAGCGAAGAAAATCACAAATCATTGCGGGAAGCGACCCGTGATGCGCTGTGGGCGAAGTGTCAAGCTGCGGGAGCGGCAGGAACCAAAGGACCAGCAGCCACAACAGGTACAAGCAGAACAACGGCGGGAAAAAATTCAACGCAGACCCTGCGGTGGGATGCAAACGATACTGTTCCGCGCGGCCGCGGCCGTAGTTCAGCAGCATCTTTCCGAACGATTTCAGGCTGCGCCGTGGACGACGGTAGACGAACAGTTCCGGGTCGTAGAGCAGCTTGCCGCGCTTTTGCAATTCGTCCATGAGCGCGTTTTCCTCGTTGGGATAAAGCAGTTCGTTGAATCCGCCGAGTTCGAGCATCGCATCCCGGCGCGCGGCAAGGTTGCACAGGATGAGTTCCTTTTCGCTGGATTCGCGCAACCGCCCCACCCTGGCGTAGCGCGCCCGGCTGGGACCGAACGCAAGCCAACTGGCGTGAACGAGCGCGAACACCTGCTCCAGAAACGGCGCATCCGCCGGGCAAAGATTTGGGCCGCCCGCCATCTGAACCTTGGGATCCGCGAAGGCGGCCGCCGCGCGGCGCAGATTGCCCGGCAACGGCGCGGAGTCGTCGTCCAAAAAATAAATGATTTCACCGCGGGCGGCGCGCATCCCCGCGTTGCGCTGGACGGAGGGTTGTTTGCCACGGGCGACGATGATTTCCAGCTTGTCGCGGGGATAATCCAATTGCCTGCCGGTGGTGACCGCCGTGATGTCCGCGTGGCCCGGCCGGGCGGCGATCAGAACGGTCACGGTGGGCAAGGATTCGTTCACGTGGATAAGCTAAGGATCACAGCGCGAAGAGCAAAGGCGAAAGTGCGCCCTGCCGATGACACGGCGGGGAATCAGGCTTCCGGCGGATTGGACCAGCGGGCGAGCCATTCCTCCGCCTTGGCCTGGTCGCGAAATGCCTGCATGGGAATGCGGCCGGAAACAATATTGGTAAAGATGCGGGTCAACCCAAAGGTCACGGCGTCACCCAAAATCACGGCGCGAGGACCGAAGGGAGCGGAAACCTTGGCATTCAGCACGGCGTTCGCGGCCCGCCAGACTTCGGTCGCGGAAAGAAACGGGCGGCCGGCATCCCGGGCATCAATCAACTCCACATAGGTCAGCGCCTCGTCCCGGCGCAGGGCGTCAAGATGCCCCAGAATGTCAATGACCGTGACCTGCCCCTCCACTTTCGTATGCATCCGGCCCCGCGCCCGGTCCAAAACGTATGAAATCGCCATGTTTTGCCCCGGTTGAACCCGGTTGAGTTTGATTTAGCTCACGTCAGATACTTTCAAATATGCCGTGGAAAGAATATTTTCCGTCACATTCGGGCGCAATTAAAATCAGGTAAAATTCGGATGACAATGAGTTCATCCGGCATCCAGAGGAACGGCCGGTTCTTTTTGGCTTTTGATTTCGCGATTCCGGCCTTACCTTCCGTCCGAGCAAATCATGGCTTTGAGATTATTCAACACGCTGACGCGGTCGGTGGAGGAATTTACGCCGCTGGACCCTGCCGGCAAACAAGTGGGGATGTATTGCTGCGGACCCACGGTGCATGACTCGGCGCACATCGGCAATTTCCGGACGTTCGTCTTCGCCGATCTGGTGCGGCGTTACCTGGAATTCAAAGGTTTCACCGTCGACCACGTCATGAACATCACCGACGTGGAGGACAAAATCATCAAGGCCGTGCACGCCGCGAAAACGTCCCTGCGCGAATACACCGGCAAATACGAGGCGGCATTTTTCGAGGACTTGAAGACGCTTGGCTGCCGGCCGCCGCACAAGACGCCGCGGGCGACGGAGTTCATCCCGGACATCGTCGCACTGGTGGAGAAATTGATGGCGCGCGGGCTGGCGTACCAGGCGCCGGACAAATCGGTTTATTTCAGCATCGAGAAATACCGCGCCGGCGGCGCGAAGTACGGGCAGTTGTTGAAATTGAATTTTGACGAAATGCGTGTGGGCGAGCGCATGCACAGCGACGAATACGCCAAGGAATCGGTTGCGGATTTTGCGCTGTGGAAGGCGCGCGAACCGGAGGACGGGGCAGTCTTCTGGCCCAGCCCGTGGGGCGAGGGCCGGCCGGGCTGGCACATCGAGTGCAGCGCGATGAGCATGAAACTGCTGGGACCGAGCTTCGACCTGCATCTGGGCGGGGAAGACCTGGTTTTCCCGCATCACGAGGATGAAATTGCGCAGAGCGAGGGCGCGGGATTGCAGGCTGCCGGCAAGCCGTTCGTGAAACACTGGATGCACGGGGCGCATCTGCTCGTGGAAGGAAAGAAGATGAGCAAATCGCTCGGCAACTTCTATGTCCTGCGCAATTTGACGACCAAGGGGTTCAGCGGACGGGAAATCCGTTATATGTTGCTTACGGCGCATTATCGCGAGACATGGAATTTTTCCATGGAGGGGCTGGAAAGCGCACGCACCGCGCTCCGAAGAATCGAAGTGTGCTTTGAGAAACTTCTTGAATTTATTCCTGAGACCGTCGGAGGTGTTCATCCTGATCCAGATGCCACTCTAGTCGAACAATTTGTGACTGCGCTCGATGATGATTTGAACGTTTCAAAGATGTGGGGAATCATTTTTGGCTGGATTAGAGACCTGAATCGGGCCCTTTCTGAAGGGAAAATGTCAGCCAACCAAGCTGCGGTTGCCATAGGCACATGGAAGTTCATCGACCGTGTTCTTGGATTGAATCTTAGCCCCCGAATTCCTTTGCGCGTAAGGGAATCGGCTGGTGTAGTCCCGTCTGGGACCCTCCTGACTTGGACAGGTGAAGAAGATGCTCCGCCGGAAATAAGGCAACTACTATGGGACCGAATTAATGCCCGCAAGGCCAAGGATTTCAAGCGGGCGGACGCCATTCGCGACGAGTTGAAGGCGAAGGGCTGGGTCATTGAGGACACGCCCAAGGGGGCGCGGCTGAAACGGTTGTGAGGAAAAATGTTTTGGAGGTTGGACACTCCTTGTCCCACCCCCGGTGAGACAATAGAAATAAAAGATGATTGGAATGAGCAACGAATGCGACCGGTCGGTGGCGGGATCTGGTGCGGTGCGAGCGCGCGGCGTCGGCGGCAATGCTCCCACCGGCGGGCTGGCGGGCCGGCCCTCCCTCGATGCGGAAAAAGGCGGAACAACAATGAGAATATGTGGAAAAAGGCGGAACAGAATCAGTTTTGTTACGGCTTTTTACGGCTTTTTACGGCTTTTTACGGCTTTCGGGTTAAAAAATTTATTTTTGCCGATTGAACCGCCCGCCAACGAGGCTGGTTGGTTTGGACTTCGGCGAGGAACGCGGCCTGAGCCGTGCTGTCGCCTGCTTTTTTTGCTTTGCTTGTTCGGGCAGGTTGCAGGCGAACTCCAAGCGGAAACCCCGGCGACCATGGCGTCGGCGACACGGCCGGCAATGGCGCTGGTTTGGGACCCACCCAGCCAGTATTACACGGCGACGAACGGCGCGGTCGGCGCACGGTTCACTTTCAAGGTGAAGAACGTATCGGTGTCGGACTACGTGATTGACGACGTGAAAACCTCGTGCGAATGCACGACCGCCGGGATGCCGGAAAAACCCTGGCACCTGGCGCCGGGGGAAACCAACAAGCTGGAGGCCATCGTGGATTTGCGCGATCACTTGCAGGGGGTGACGTCACCGACCATTGTCTACAAGGATATTTACGTCCTCAGCACGAATGCCACGAATACGCTGTCCATCGCCATCACCGTTCCGCCGGGCCTGACCAACACCTTGACGCCGCGGGAGGCCGACCGCATCTGGGGCCAGGAACTGTCGGCGGTGGACCGTCAGGCCGTGTTCAAGAACCAATGCGTCACCTGCCATCTGGTGCCGGCGTTTGGCAAGACCGGCGAGAACCTCTATCACACCACCTGCGGCATCTGCCATGAGGCCAAATACCGCGCGTCGATGGTCCCCGATTTGCATGCGCTGAAGACGGAGATTGACACCAACTACTGGCGGACATGGATCACCCAAGGCAAGGCGGGCACGCTGATGCCGGGCTTCGCCAACACTGAGGGCGGGCCGCTGGAGGCGGCACAGATTGATTCGCTTGTGACTTACCTGACCAACGCATTCCCCCGTCCGATGAAGGGGGCGACCAACGCCATGCTGCGATGAACGACGTCAACCGGAAATGCGCATGAGCGGGTTATTGATTTCATTTGAGGGAACGGAGGGTTGCGGAAAGACCACGCAGATCACGCGCCTGGCTGAGCGGTTGCGCACGTACGGGCGCTCCGTGAAGCTGGTGCGCGAACCGGGCGGCACGCCGATCGGCGAGGAAATCCGGCACACGCTCAAGCACAGCCAGCAAAACCACGCGATGACGGCCGAGGCGGAGTTACTGTTGATAAACGCCAGCCGTGCGCAACTGGTGCGCGAAGTCATCCGCCCGGCGCTGGCCGCCGGCGAGATTGTGCTGTGCGACCGGTTTTATGATTCCACGATTGCCTACCAGGGTTACGGGCGCGGGCTGGACTTGAAGTTGATTCACGGGGTGATTGACTTTGCCGTCGGCGAGACGCGTCCGCGATTGACACTGCTGCTGGAAATTTCACCGGAAACAAGCGCGGCGAGGCTGGCGGCGCGCCAATCCGGGCAACCCGTCACGCGCGACCGTTTTGAGGAGGCGGACCGGGCATTTTTTGAGCGCGTGGCGGGCGGTTACAAGGCCCTTGCCGCCGCGGAGCCGGGGCGGGTCAAGGTGGTGGATGCCGCGGGTTCCGTTGATGCCGTGGGCGAGGCCGTCTGGGAGCACGTGGAGACCCTGGTTTAAGCTTCACGCGCGGAAAGATTGGGATTAGGATTTTAGCGATGAACCTGGAAAACATCTCCGACACGATATGATCGAAGACACCCTGGCAAAAATTGAAGCCCGGCTTAAGAGCACGGAAGCCATCCCGGCGGAAAAACGGCGCGAGCTGCAGCAGTTGCTGGCAACGCTGAAGGCCGAGGTCGGGAAACTGTCCCGGACGCATGCCGAGCAGGCGCAAAGCATCGCCGGATTCACGGAGATGTCCACGCATGAGGCCACACGCGCGCACCAGAATCCGCAACTGTTGAAACTGTCGCTGAATGGACTGACGTCGTCGGTGGAGGAATTCGAAAAATCGCACCCCAAGCTGGTGCAGATAGTCAATTCGATCAGCAACACGCTGTCGAATTTGGGGATTTGACCGGGCGGCCCGTAATGGGAATCGCCGGCCCGATTCAGGTTACTGGATGAAATCGAGGATGGTGAGGTTCATCACCATCGTACTGCTTTGCAGCGCGGCTTGGAAGGCGGTCTGTGTCTGCTGGAGATTGGTGAGGGTTG
>DATMLG010000305.1:0-5354 GCA_035570675.1 Verrucomicrobiia bacterium
CTCTGCCCGGAGCCGTTCTTTCAGCAGTGATTCGCCCACAATCACCATTCCCACGGAGACAGCGAGGCAGACGGTTGCCAACCCACGAAGCACGGTGCCAGGAGTAAAAACCATGTTTAATCCTACCATCGGAAGCCCAATTTTTCCACCGCCAAAATAAACGGAGCGGACCGTCCGTAGAATCACGGGCAATTCAGCCGGTTCCACATCCGCGATGCCTTGCCACCCTTGTCATTCTGGCCTATCGTGAATGTGTGCCGACATTGAGGATTCAACCATGCGGGGCAGGTCGCCTGTCAGCGGTGTTGTTCACCGTCCTTGCGTTGACCTCCGTCTTTTCCGCGACCGGTGCTGAAATCGCGTCGGCGGCCACCAATGCTGCGGCCACCGCCACCACAAACCTTGCCCTTCCCGAGCCGCAGCCATATATCCGAGTCGTTCATCCGGACACCAACACGCTGGAACTGCAAATCGCCATGCGCCGCTTCGTCCCCGAAAGCGGCCCCGGCCCCACTTATTGGCTTGCCGGCACGTCGCACATCGGTGAATCAAATTACTACCGCGCGCTGCAGAAACAACTCGATGCCCAGACCATTGTGCTTTACGAGGGCGTCAACAGCGATGCCCATCCCCGCCACGTCCTGAAACCCGGCGCGCCTCCCGAGCAGTCCAATCCTTCCTCCGAGGTTTCCTCTGGAGGCGACACTAACGCCGGGAGCGAGACCAATGCCGGTTATTCCATGCAATCCGCCCTGGCTTCGGCCCTCGGCCTGGTTTTTCAACTGGACGCCATTGACTACGACCGCACCAATTTTCTCAATAGCGACCTTTCCGTCCTGCAAATTCAGCGACTTCTGCTCAACGATCCATACGCCCAGCCGGCCGCGCCCGGCGAAAAGGGCCGCTCGAGCCCCACCTTTGATGCGCTTCTGCAAATCATGGACGGCAGCTCGTTCCTTGGCTCCATTGCCAAGTGGGGCGTCCAGATGATTGGCTCGGACCCACAATTGCAGGCCACCACCAAGTTCATGCTCATCGAGGCGTTGGGCAGGATGAAGGGGGATTTCTCGGAAATGCGCGGTCTGCCGCCGGACATGCAAAACTTGCTCAAAGTCCTCATCGAGGCGCGAAACCAGAATGTCGTCGATGACCTCAAAATTGAGTCCGCCAATGTGCCGCCCACGGGTTCCATAGCCGTCTTTTACGGCACCGGCCACATGCCCAACCTGGAAAAACGCATCACCCGCCAGTTGCACTACCGTCCGGACGGCGATGTCTGGTTCACCGCCTTTTCCGTGGACTTGCGGAAAACCGGCCTTTCCCCCGCCGAAATCGAATGGATGCGCAACCTGCTCAAGACGCAATTGGAGCAGTTGCAGCCGTGAAGTTGGGCCGCGGACCGTCTTTAATTCTTTGAGTCCTGGAAATGTTTGCGGCGCATATTCAAATCACGGGCTTGACATGACCAAAGTGGGCGGGTTGAGATAGCCGCGTGATACCAAAGCAGCACCGAGTGAACCGTCGGACAGCCACGCGCCTTGGCGCGGTGTTGGTCTCGGCGTTGCTCCCCGCGCTCATGGCAACGGCCCAGCCGGCGCCGGTGCGGGTGGTCACCTGGAATTTGCTGCCCCGGGACGGCGCGGGGATTGTCACGGACAAAACCGTGACGGAGACGGCGCGCGTGCTCAAGGAGTTGAACCCTGATGTGATTGTTCTGGAGCAGGTGCCGGATCTGCTGGGTTGCGAGGATATTTTGCAGGCGTTGAAGCCGGCCGAATATCAGGTCGCGGTATTTTCGTCCTTTCGCGATGCGCAGACCGGCGATTTGAGCCGGCAGCAGGTGGCGATTTTATCGAAGGCCAGGGCATCCGATCCTTTTTGGGATTCCTGGCAGGGCGAAGACCACGCGACAACCATGCCCGGCGGGTTTGCGTCCGCGGTGATTCATCTGGAGAACCGGAACCTGCTGGTGTTTGGCGTCCAGCTCAGCGACGCGTCGCCGCTGGACGACGGGGCGCGCGAAAGCGCGGCGCAACAGGCGGCCCGGGAAAGCGCGACCCGCCAGCTCGTCCAGCGGCTGGATGCGCTGCATGAATCCTCGAACGCGATTCCGGCAATCGTGGTGGCGGGTGATTTCAACACGACGCCGGACGATCCCAAGCTCTCGCACGAACTGACGCTGGTGCGGTTGGAGCGCGCTGGTTTGTCGAACGCGATCAGCAGCCTGCCGCCGGCAAAACGAATCACGCTGCCGGGCAACGGCAAGCGCCCGGACGCGACCGTGGATTATCTTTTCACCCGCAATGCCGGCCAGGTTGTGAACATCCAGGCTGTGCCGGTAAGCGTGTCCCTGCATTACCCGCTCACGGGCGACCTCACGTTCGAGACGCCTGCACCAGCACCGGCACCAGTGGCGACCCCGGCGCCAGTATCAGCGCCAGTGGTCGCAACCCAGGCTCCAGCACCCCTCGCGATTCCCGCGCCGAGCGTCGTGGCACCACCAGCAACCAATAGTAACGCAACCACCCAGGCGGAAACGCCGCCGAGTCTGGCGGCATTCTGGCAAACGCTGGTGGGTCAAATTGGCATCGAAAATATCCGGTGGCTGACCGGATTGCTGGCGGGCGGAGTATTGTTCACGGTGGCCGGATTCTGGCTGCTGGCGCGACGAACACGGGTGGAGGCCAGGTCAACCACAACTGGCGTGAAGGCCGGCATGGGCGGGATGGCACCGTCCGGCGCGGGGGAAGTAATGATCATGACGCCGGCGGTGCGAACCGGGTCGGCGACGGATATGCTGCCCGTGGTGCACATTCAGGGGCCAGCGCAAATCGATGCGCAGTCGTGGCAGCGGCGTGCGGAACTGGCGGAACGGCGCGCGGACCAGGCCACGGACGTGGTGCGGCGGGGCTTGATCGGAGAACTGGCCCGCTGGCTGAGAGGCGGCGCGGCGCGGCGGCTGGTTTCAGACCGGGCGCAGTTGCTGGAGGCGCAACGGATGGCGGCCATGAAAATACAAGTGGTGGATGAACGGTTGACGAAGGTCGAGCAGCATATCGAGCAGCGCACACGCGAATATGAGACCCGCATCGGCGAGCTGGAGAAAGAACTGGCCGAGGCGCGCGAGGAAAACCGGGAATTGATCCGCGCGAAGATCGCGCAGGTGCGGGCGGAGATGGAGCGGGAACGGGCCAAGCTGATGCAGCACGCGCGAACGAACGCGTGACCGGCCGCGCCGGCGCGAAGAAGATTGAAAAGAGGGCGTGGTTCCAGCACTGTTGGACGGGATGAAATGCAATCATCTTTTGATTTTGCCGCTGGCCGCCGCGCTGGCCGGAGGGTGCAACCACGCCGCGCCAACGATGGCCGCAATTTCGCCGGATCCCGGGGTTCCCACCGCAGCCCAGCCGAAGCTGGACACCATCAAGCTGTGGATCGGGCCGGAGCAGATGATCACGGAGATGGCGCTCACCGAGAAGCAGGAAAGAACCGGCATGATGTTTCGCACCAACATGGCGGAGAACGAAGGGATGATTTTTGTGTTTGATCGTCCCCAGCAGGCTTCGTTCTGGATGGATAATTGCGTGCTCCCGCTCTCGGCCGCGTACATGGACACCGACGGCCGGATTCTGGAAATTCACGATTTGCAGCCGCATGATACCAACCTCGTTTTGTCGGCCACGGACAACATCGAGTTTGTCCTGGAAACGCCGCAGGGCTGGTTTCAGCGGCACAACATCAGGACCGGCACGATTGTTGTGAGCGAAAGAGGCCCGCTGAAGAAAACCTTTTTGGGCCAGTGACCGTTTTGGAATGAGCCCGTCATGAAAGTCGCCCTCGCACAAATCAACCCGACCGTCGGGGACCTCGCCGGCAACCAGGCGAAAATCCTGGCGGCGTACCGGCGCGGCGTCGAGGCCGGCGTTGAACTGGTGATGCTGCCAGAGCTCGCGGTCACGGGCTATCCGCCGCGCGATTTGCTGCTCAAAAAAAGTTTCATCACGGGGAACCTGGCGGTGCTGGAGCAACTGGCCGCCGCGACCGGTCCGACGGCGCTGCTGGTGGGTTACGTGGGCGAAAATCCAAAACGGCCCGGACGCGAGGTGACCAATTCAGTGGCCCTGCTGCGAAATGGCAAAATCGCCGCCACCCGCGCAAAATCGCTGCTCCCCACCTACGATGTTTTCGACGAGGACCGTTATTTCGAGCCGGCGCAGGAAAATCAGCCGGTGCCATTCGACGATGCAAAACTCGGCCTCACCGTGTGTGAGGACATCTGGAACGACGAGGATTTCTGGCCGGAACGGCGGTACCATCACAATCCGCCGCTGGAACTGGCGGCGGCCGGCGCGCGGATATTGTTCAATGTTTCGGCATCGCCCTGGCACGCGGGCAAGGAGGAGACCCGTTTCCGGATGTTGCAAAGCATGGCGTTAAAGGCAGGCCGTCCGGTGCTGTTCTGCAACCAGGCGGGCGGCAATGATGAACTCGTTTTTGACGGCGGCAGCCTGGCATTCAACGGGGCGGGGGAATTAATCGCGCAAGGCCGGATGTTCGCGGAGGATTTTGTGATGGTGGACACGGAGGCGAAGGCGGCCATCGCGCGGGCGCGCCGGACGGACGAGGAAAACATCCACGACGCGCTTGTGATGGGATTGCGGGATTATTTGCACAAGTGCGGGTTCAAGTCTGCCGTGCTGGGATTGAGCGGCGGCATTGATTCGGCGCTGGTGGCGTGCCTGGCGGCCGAGGCGCTGGGACGCGAAAACGTCCGCGGCGTTTCGCTGCCGTCGCAATTTTCATCGCCGGGCAGCCTGGAGGATGCGCGGTTGCTGGCGAAGAATCTTGGCATCAGTTACGAAGTGATTCCCATTCAATCCGCCTTTGCGACGTTGAAGCAGGAATTGCAGCCTGCGTTTGCAGAGCGGCCCGAGGACACGACCGAGGAAAATATTCAGGCGCGCTTGCGGGGCGTCATCCTGATGGCGTTGTCGAACAAGTTCGGGTCGCTGCTGCTGACGACCGGAAACAAGAGCGAACTGGCGGTGGGCTATTGCACGCTGTATGGGGACATGTGCGGCGGGCTGGCGGTCATCAGCGACGTGCCGAAGACGATGGTTTACCGGCTGGCGAAATGGATCAACCGCGCGAAGGAAATCATCCCGGCGTCATCCATCACGAAGGCGCCGTCGGCGGAATTGCGTCCAAACCAGACGGACCAGGATTCACTGCCGCCCTACGAGGTGCTGGATGCGATTTTGGACGCCTATGTGGTGCAGGGGAAGACGCAGGGCGAGATTGTGGCGGCGGGCTTTGCCGGCGCGACGGTGCAGCGGGTGGTGCGGCTGATTGAC
>DATMLG010000306.1:0-4447 GCA_035570675.1 Verrucomicrobiia bacterium
CATCCATGAGCTGGTCCGACTTCAGGTAAAATGGCTGGAGCGTTGGCCATGGTTACTGAAACTTTTGTGCCCGTTTTTACTGGGTGGCCTGGCGTGGCTGGCGCTTCATCCGTTGCTGCGCTGGCTGGTGGTTGTTCCCGAAAACAAATCCATGTTGCAGTTGTGCACCCAGGCTGCGGTCATCGGCGTCGGAACATTTCTCGTCTGGAAATACCTGATTCTTGGCGTCCTGTTGTGCCATCTGGTCAACGCCCACGTTTATCTCGGTAATGCCCCGGTCTGGAACTACCTGGATGCCACCGCGCGAAATTTGCTTTCGCCATTGCGCTGGCTGCCGCTGCGTTTCGGAAGGGTTGATATCCTGCCGCTGCTGGTCATGGCAATCGTGGCCCTTCTTGCGCACCTAATCGAGAACCCGCCGGAAAGGTTTTACCAACTGCTCCCGTTTTAAGCGTGCGCCGCCGGTTCGGCCACCAGTGCGAGCGGGATTTTCACCACCACCGTCGTGCCCTTGCCGGGATCGCTTTGAATGGTCAGGCTGCCGCCGTGAAGTTCCGTCAACTTCTTCGCGATGACCAGCCCCAGTCCCAGCCCCTGTTGCTCGCGTGTCTTCCGGTCAAATTGCATGTATGCCCCCACCTTCCGCAAATGCTCCGTCTCCAGCCCGCTGCCGTGGTCGGTGATGGACATCACCAGCACACCATCCGATGGATACAATGAAATCTGTATCCCCGTGCCCGCCTTGGAAAACTTGAAGGCATTGTGCACCAGTTCGTCCACGATCTTGTCCAGGTACTCATCGGAAATCGCGACCATCTTGTCGGCCAGATCCATCGTCAAATCGCCCGGCCGGTTGAATGACTCCGCCTGCTGCGTGGCGCGGGACTCCACAATCTTCCGCGGAAACGGCGTCTGCTTTTTGCGCAGGGCGATGGCCCGCGCCGGATCCGTTTCCATGACCTGGATCTGCGAATAAATCAGAAAATTCTCCACCAGCCGTTCCAGGCGCTTGCCGGATTCATGGATGGTCTGGCCCATCTCGGCAATTTCCTCGGGCTTCAGCGACGCCGCGTCCGTGGTGAGAATCTCGCCGTAGGCCAGAATGCCGTTCAACGGCGTGCGCAATTCGTGCGGCAGCATCATACTGATGTTGTCACGCAAATCAGTCAGTTTTTTCTCCGCGTCCTCGCGGATCGCCTGCGCCTTCTTCAACCGCGTTTCCACTGCCGCGTAAAGCGCCTCAATCGTGAACGGCTTCGGCAGGTAATCGTCCGCGCCCAGTTCCATCCCGTGGCGCATCCCGGCGTTGTCCGCCAGGCCCGTCATCAGGATGAACGGTATCGCCGCCGTCGAAGGCTCGCTGCGCAACGAGGAAAGCGTCAGATACCCATCCACCTTTTCCATGTTGACGTCGCACAGCACCAGGTCCGGCAAAATCTTGCGCGCCTTCTCAATGCCCACCGCGCCGTTCTCGGCCTCCACGACATCATAACCCTTCTGGCGCAAAGCCAGTTGGATCATTTCCCTGAGCCACTCTTCATCGTCAATGACGAGGATTCGCTTCATGTTCAAATTCGGACGTTCTTAGTTCTCTGAAAGTTACGGAATGAAGCAATTATCAAGCCCGGCAACCGGTTTTCCGTCTTCATAAGGCTCGTTCTTATATGGCTCATTCCCGCACCATCAAAGCCGCTGGCAGAATACTCCCCCGACCCCGTCTTGTCTAGCAACTTGCAATGATTGTCCATTTCGTGTGTCCCAAATAATTGTCCATGTCCAAGGATGTGGCCTGTTAGCAAGGATCGCGCCATATCAACCACCCGCGGACTCCCGCTCCAGCAACCGCTCCAGATGGTTTGCCACCACGGCCACGGACAGGCCGCCCAGGCCGTTCGCGTCCCGCAAAATCGTCATGTTCCTGCCGCGCGGCCGCCACACGGTCTCCTCCGTGTCGCCCCACAATATCAACGCCGGCAAGCCCACCGCCGCCGCCAGATGCGAGATTCCCGAATCATGGCCCACGAACCCCACGCACGATGCCAGCCACTGCGCCAGCTCTGGCAACGGCGCGCTTTGCATCACCTTGATCCGCGTCCCCGGCAGCGCCGCCTCCAGCCGCGCCAGCCGTTCCCGCTCCGCTTCGCCGCCGACCAGCAGCAGATTCAGCGTCGTGGTTTGGATTAAATATTTCAGCAATTCCAGCCATTTTTCCTCGGGCCAGTTCTTTTTCTCGCTGCCGCTGCCCGGATGCGCCGCCACCCAGCGGCCCGTCGCAATGGTCGTTTCAAACGCCCGGCCCACCTCCAGCCGCGGCACCGCTTCAGCATCAAAGACCGCCAGCCGCTCCAGCGGTTTCAAAAAAACCTCGCTCGCATGCAGCCCTTCGGCATTGTCCGGGCGATGCGGCCCGGTGATGAATTGCCCCTGCGAGCATAGCCGCACGTTGTTCTGGAAAATCTCGTCCGGGTCGTACAAGAACGAAACAATGATGTCGAACTCCGAGAAGTAATCCACCTGGTCCTCCGCCAGCGCGCCGTCCCGCGCGAAGAACCCCGCCAACGCGCGCGCCTCGATGGATTGCACCCGCTGCACGAGCCCGCCCGCCAGCGCCAGCCGCGCGATGTGCGGATATCCCAACACCTCCAGATGCGTCCGCGGGAATTGCCGCCGCAACGCCGCCAGCACCGGCAGCGTCAGGATGAAGTCGCCGATGGCGCCCCCGCGAATCACGAGAATTTTGCCCTGGGGTTGGGTCACAACGTGGTGCCTTCCGATGCGTCCTCAGCGCGTCATCAATAGACCGTGAACCCCAGCACCGCCACAAACAGCCCGAACGCCAGCCGTATCGCGCTGCCGACGCGCACCCGCTTCTCGTTCGCCGTCGCCCAGTTCAACAAATCGCGCAGATGCCACGGCCAGACAGTGAACCAGATGCCGCTCACCACGAGCAAATAGGCCCACGTTTGAATCACCAGCACCAAAGGATTCCCACCCAGGTGCGGGCGGCCCGTGTCCACCATCAATTTGGCCAGCAGCAGAAACACCACCGCCAGTCCGCGCACTGCCAGAAAATCCTGCACATAAATGCACGACCCGATGCCCACCGCCACAAATCCCGCCAGCAGATAAGGCTTGGCATTGGCAAAATCTGAGACCTGTTCCTGGCTGAAATACCACGCAAACCACGCCGTCCCCAGCAGCATCAGCGCCACACCCACCGGCAATGACCGCGGAAACTTCCGCACCTTCGCCGCAAACGCGGTCGGGTTCAGCAGCCCGTAAACCTGCGGCAATCCAATCCCCAAACCCATGATCACCGCCAGCGTTGATAATTTAATTTCCATATTTCTCTGTCGCTGCCTTTCGGCTGTTGCTCCCAATCATAATCTCAAATCTCATTGCGCGTGTCATTCTCATTCCACATTGATGATCGCCGGGTCGCCGTAGAGCGTGAACGACCCCGCCCGTGTCACCTTCACATCCATGAGCTGCCCGCGATGCCGCTCCGCCCCTTCAATCACCACAATCTTGTTGCTGCGCGTCCGCCCCATCAGCCGCGCCGGGTTCCGTTTGCTCGGCCCTTCCACCAAAATCTCCGCCCGCCGTCCCACATAATTCTCGTATCGCCGCGCCCCAATTTCATTGATCACCGCCAGCAACCGCGCGTTCCGCTCCTCCTTCACCGCCTGCGGCAACTGGCCCGCCATCTCCGCCGCCGGTGTGTCCCGTCGCGGCGAATATTTGAAAATATATGCGTTGTCGAATTCCGCCTCGCGCGCCAGCGACAGCGTGTCCTCAAAATCCGCCTCCGTCTCACCGGGGAAACCCACGATGATGTCCGTCGTCACGCCTATTTGCGGTCGCACCCCGCGCAGCTTCGCGATGATGCCCAGATACTTTTCCCGCGTGTAACCGCGGTGCATCGCCTTCAGCATGGCGTCGCTCCCGCTTTGCACCGGCAGATGCGCGCTTTCCACCAGCTTCGGCAGCCGCCCGTACGCCTCCACCAAATCATCGCCGTAACCCTTCGGATGCGGCGACGTGAACCGTATCCGTTCCAGGCCCTCGATTTCATGCACCGCTTCCAGCAGTTGCACAAAACCTGATTTCCCCTCCCGCACCGGAATTTCCCGCCGACCGTAACTCGTCACAATCTGCCCCAGCAAAGTGATTTCCCGCACCCCGCGCCCGACCAGTTCGCGGCATTCTGTGACCACGTCCGCAATGCCCCGGCTTCGCTCCGCGCCTCGCGTGTCCGGCACGATGCAAAACGTGCAGCGCTGGTTGCAACCCTGCATGATGCTCACAAACGCTGTCACCGGTTTCGACGCCGTGTTCCCGTTCAACACATGCTCGCGAATCGTCGCCTCGCTCCCCTGCTCCTCCGCCACGTCCACCACCTTGTCCCGCTTCCCGGCGAAAATATCGTCCAGATAATCAGCCGCAC
>DATMLG010000307.1:0-19538 GCA_035570675.1 Verrucomicrobiia bacterium
CATCGGCTTTTTTCTGTATGTGCCGAATTTGCAAGATTCGAGCAACGCAGAAACAATGACGTGGCGCTTTTTTTCACCCACATCCAGCCAAATAACGTTGCGACTCAGTGAGATGCTCAGACATCGAATCAAAGGTTCCTTTAGCCAAAATTCCCCGCGCACACCGATCAGTCGGGCAGCCTCGCCAAAGCCCGTACCGGCTACCCCCCGCCTCCTTCTTAACGGGAAGCAACGGGAAAGAATTCTTCCGTGTTTGTTCGCGGTCGTGCCAAACGGCAGAATCTCCACCGAAATTCAAACCCTCACCATCGGCAATGACGACGCGACAAAACTCCTAACCTCGCATAACCTCGAAGGGTAGCTGTCTGGATTCAACTCCCGCCGCCGCCACCATATTTTATAGGGATTATGCAGATTTATCGAGTTTGACGGACAAATCCGGGACGGTTCGCACATGTAAACGAAGCGAATCAATCCCGAAACCGAGCCAACCCTCGTCTAGGAGGGGAGCGCCTCGGTTAAGATTTACACCACCGAGAACTGCGTTTACCGACTTACTACGGGCAGTCGCCACCCGCAGCCAAGGGTGCAAAAACAAATTTCCGCCTGCCGGCATGCTTGTTCTGGACAAGGTCGTCGTCAGCCGGCGATGACCAGCGGGACGTTCACCAAATGCTCGGCCAGGAACCAAATTTGAAGTTCATTGGTCCGAATCACGCTGCTCACCAGCAGGTCGTTGGTGCCGTCGTCGCCCAGCTCGGCGGCTTTCTTGGCCGCAGCACGGGCTCCCAGCAGGATGGTCTCATGCGCGCCAAGCAGGCGGGAGATTTGAACGGGCACTTCCTCGCGGCCCTTGGGCGGGCGTGGGATGTTGGTGTTCTCGGCCACGTCCGCCGCCATCGCGTAGCTCAATCCGCCAAGCGTCTGGATTCGTTCCGCGATTTCATCAACCAGCTCGGCCTGCTCGTCATGGTGCTTGTCGAAGAGCAGATGCAGGTTATAGAAAGTATGCCCCGCAACCTGCCAATGGTGTTTCTTGTACATGTCGCGGAGGGTCATCGTGTCGGCCAGAACCTGGTTCAATCGCTCGACGCTCTCCCGGCAAACCTTCTCGCCCAATCCATTGGGCAATTTGGCAATGGTTCCGAAGGCCTGGATTTCCGCCGCGACCTGGTTGATGACGGGCCGGGACCGTTCCGGCTCATAGTGAAGCGTCCTGTTTGGATTTCTGCGGTTCTTGTTCATTTTTATTTTTGTTGTCATATCCCCTCCAGTTGTTGTTGTAGTGCGACCGCCAGCGAATCGTAATCCGGCGCGTCGTCATGTCTGCTGCCGTTGATAAAAAAGGTCGGCGTGCCGTTGACGCCGCTGCGGATGCCGCTCGTACGGTCCTCCTTGATGCGTTTTGCGATGCCTTCCTCCCTGATTGCGGCTCCAAATTGCTCAAGATCCAACCCCACCTCCCTGGCCCAGACAGGCAGAATGCCCGGTTCCAAAATACGCTGTCTTTCAAACAGGAGATCGTGCATCTCCCAGAACTTCCCCTGAAGCGCCGCCGCTTCGGCCGCTTCAGCGGCAATCAGGGCGTAGGGATGGGCTTGCGTCAAAGGAAAGTTTCGGAACACAAAGCGCAGCTTCTTGCCGAGCGCCTCCTGCAGTTGTTTGACCACCGGATAGGCGGCACCACAGAAAGGACATTGATAATCGCCATATTCAACGAGCGTCAGGGGAGCGTTGGCTGGCCCCTGGGAATGGTCCCGCGTTGAAACTGGCGGCGTGAGGGAGGGAGATTCGTTCATGGTGTCTCCTGCTTTGGGGGATCCATCAATTTTGGTGAGGCTTCCCGGTTGCGCCGAGCCATTGCGGCGAGGGCTTTCAAAATGCCGTCGGCGCCCGGATTGATTCCGACGGGCGAGACGTAGCTCCAGAAGATCACGCCCTCGGGATCAATCACAAACAAAGCCCGCCCGGCCTCGCCGGTTTTTTCGTCGTAAACGCCATACATTCGGGCGACAGCACCTTTTGGTTCAAAGTCGGCCAGAAGGGGAGTGTGCAGTTTGCGGTCTTTGCTGAAGGCCAGATGACACCAGATGCCATCCACCGAGATGCCGAGAATCTGCGCCTCGAATTCGGAGAATTCCGGCAGCAACTCGTTGTACAACCCCAGTTGATCGCTGCAAACAGGGCTCCAGTCGGCAGGGTAGAAAACGAGCACCACCGGCTGGCCCCGGAGTTCCGCAAGCGAAACCTTTTGATCCGGGGTGCTGGGGAGAACAAAATCCGGGGCAAGTTCACCCGCTTTCAACGCTGTCATAATAGTCCTTTGCTTGAGTACACCAGCAAACCAACTTTGACAAGCTCCGGCTTATGGGAAAAATGAGCGCGCATATTCTCCGATTAATAGCCGTCAACTTCGACAACAGCCTGGGTGAAGACCTGGGGCGCTTCTTGAGGCAGATTGTGACCGGTGCCGCCCGTGATGCCAAACTCAGGAAAATTAACCGACTTTCAAATCCTCACCATCGGCAATGACCGCGTGGCAAAACTCCTCACCTTGCACAACCTCGAAGATTGCCTGTCTGGATTCAGCTCCCGCCGCCGCCACCATGCGCTTCAAGCGTTTTCAATGGAATGCCCCGGGCCCACCAAGAGCATGTGCGACAATCGGGGATTGATATTTGCCCCCCATCAGGCTTGCACAATTGGCAAAGGTGTGAGAATCCTTAGGTGTCCATCGTGCGACTAAACTGGAAATGTTGGAAGCGTTTTAGATCTGGCCAAGCTGCAAAAGCAGTTCTTGCTGCGGTGCTTGCATTGCAGATGTTTGCTCTTCTCGCATTGGCTGCCTGTCCGACGCTGCATCATGCCCTTCATTCCGAAAGCAACAACCCGGATCATGACTGTTTGGTAACCTTTTTTGCCAAAGGCCAGCTTAGCGAGGCGGCGATGACGCCTGTTGTCATTCTCGTTGCTGCATTCGTGATGTGCGCAGTGTTGCTGCCCAGCTTTCTGCCGCGATTAATCTTCGAATATCGTTTCGCGCCCAGTCGCGCTCCTCCTTGCTTCTAGCCTTCCCTTGTTCGTTTGTTCCTCCAACTGATGGTTTTCGGCCGATGTCGGCCTGAGGATCCATGGGTTTATTGATACCGATCGAAAGCAAACATGAGATGTCGTGGAAATACCTTTTGGAAGTGCTGTGTGTTGGGCCGGCAGGCTGACTTTAAATTACGCCCGGTTTCCTTGATTGCGACCCTGGGCTTGCTGCTGGTGGCCGGGTGCGCGGTGGGGCCGGACTTCAAGCGGCCGGCGGCCCCGGATGTCAGCGATTATACAGGCAACCCGCTTTCGACCACGGTTGCCACCACAAACGTCGCCGGCGGAGAGGCCCAACGCTTTGCCGACGGCAGTGACATTGCCGGAGACTGGTGGACCTTGTTTCGTTCCAAGCCGCTCAACGAGTTGATTGAGCTCTCGCTCACAAACAATCCCGACCTCAAGGCGGCGCAGGCGGCATTGTCGGTGGCCAGGGAAAATGTCCTGGCTCAACGCGGCGCTTACTTTCCCAGTGTCACGGCCGGTTTTTCGGCCAGCCGCCAGAAGCAGTCGGAAGCGCTCGCGCCGGCGCCCAACTTCCCGGTCGTCCCAAACGAGTTTCAATACAACCTGTTCACGCCGCAGGTCAGTGTTGCGTACGTGCCCGATGTTTTTGGCGCGAACCGCCGGACCATGGAGTCTGTGAAAGCACAAGAACAGGCGGCTCGCTTCCAAATGATCGCTACGTACACCACGCTCACCGCGAACGTGGTGGTCACGGCAATTCAGGAGGGGGCGGTCCAGATGCAGATTGACGCGACCCGCCAGCTTATTGATCTCAACTCGAACATGGTTCAAATTCTCCAATACCAATTTGCGAAGGGGTATTCCAGCCGGCTGGATCTGGCCGCGCAGGAATCGCAACTGGCGCAAGTCATCGCCACGCTGCCGCCGCTGCTCAAGCAATCAGCCCAATTGCGCGACCTGCTGGCGGTTCTGGCCGGCCGCTTTCCTAACCAGTCACCCGTTGAAAAATTCGAGCTTTCGAGTCTGCAATTGCCGGAGGACGTGCCGGTGAGCCTGCCTTCGCAACTGGTGGCGCAACGTCCGGATGTGCTGCAAGCCGAGGCAAACCTGCATGCCGCCAGCGCCCAGATTGGAATCGCCCTGGCGAACCGGCTGCCTAATATTACGCTGACGGCAAATGCCGGCAGCACGGCGCTGGCAATCGATCAGGTGTTCACCTCAGGCACAGGCTTTTGGGGGTTGGGCGCGGCAGCGACAGCGCCCCTTTTCCAGGGCGGCACATTGCTGCACAAGGAACGCGCCGCAAAGGCAGCCTACGTTCAAGCGGCAGAACAATATCGCAGCACGGTGCTGACCGCCTTTCAGAATGTCGCGGACACCCTGGCAGCGCTGGAGCAGGATGCCGAGGCGTTGAAGGCCGCAGCAACGGCCGCGGATGACGCCCAAGACACACTGGATTTGTCCCAGCGACAATGGCAGGACGGCTACATCGGCTATCTTGCATTTCTAAGCGCGGAGCAAGCCTATCAACAGACCCGGATCAGCCTGGTGCAGGCCCGGGCCAACCGTTATGCCGACACGGCGGCGTTGTTTCAAGCGCTTGGTGGCGGGTGGTGGAACCGCAAGGATTTATCCAAGGATACACATGAAAAATAAACTGTTTTGCGGAATGTCGTCGGTGGAACGTCGCGTCAAATTCCCACGCGCATTTGGTGTTTCCGTCCTGACAATCGCATTAATCGCGTCGTTCACCGGCTGTTCATCCAAAACTGAGAACAATCCGGAGACATCGTCCGTCACGGTCAGCAATGTGACGCTGACGGCGGCCCAACAGCAGAACATCCAACTTTACACCGTCGCGCCGTCCAAATTTCATAAAACGATTGAAACTACCGGGGCGGTTGATTTCGACAACGACCAGGCCACCTCCGTGCTGGCGCCGTTTGGTGGGCCGGTTTCACGACTGCTCGTTTCCCCTGGCGACCAGGTCAAGGCGGGGGATCCGTTGGCGGAGGTGGATTCACCCGACTTTGCGACGGCCATCAGCGCTTATCGCAAGGCGCTCGCCACCGCCCAGACCACCCGCCGGATTGCGGACATGGACAAGGACTTGATCCAGCATAACGGCGTCGCCCAACGCGAAGAGGAACAGGCCCAAACCGACGCCGCTAACGCCGAGGCGGACCGTGACGCCGCGCTACAAACACTGGTTTCCCTGAACGTTGACCCGCAGGCCATCAAAGATTTGCAGGAAGGCCGGCCGGTTTCACGCCCGGGTGGCATGATTCGCTCGCCGATCGCGGGAACCGTGGTGGAAAAGCTGATCACTCCCGGGGAACTGCTGACGGCGGGCACCACGCCATGTTTTACCGTCGCCGATCTTTCCCGCGTCTGGGTCATGGCGCAGCTTTTTGGTTCGGACCTGGCTTCGGTCAGTGCCGGCGATCCGGCCGAAGTGGAGACCGGCATCGCCACCAATAATTTTTCCGGAACCGTGGACAACATCTCGGCGCTGGTGAACCCCGACACCCGTTCGGTGATGGTGCGTGTGGTCGTCGAAAATCCGGGGGACTTTCTCAAGAAACAAATGTACGTCCGCGTGCGGATTCAGGCCCGCCAAGAGAGCACCGGCCTGCTGGTTCCGGTTTCGGCCATATTGCGCGATGACGAGAACCTGCCATTTGTTTATGGCGCACGGCCCGACGGCAGCTTTGCCCGGCAGCATGTGACTCTGGGTTATCGTACCGGAGATCAATATGACATTGCCGCCGGTCTCCAGGCCGGCGACCAGATTGTGGTTGATGGCGCCATCTTTGTTCAATTCATGCAAAATCAATGAGCGACCAACTGCCTCCGCCTGGAACTCCGCCGCGAACGGCTTCGGTTATGAACCGGATCGTTGCCTCTTCATTGCGACAACGTTTTCTCGTCGTCATCTTGACGCTGGTCGTGATCGGCGCCGGGTCGAGATCCTTGGAGCGCCTGCCGGTGGATGCCTATCCCGATCTTTCGCCTCCAATCGTCGAGATTATCACCCAATGGCCGGGGCACGCCGCCGAGGAAGTGGAACGCCTGATCACCGTTCCGGTAGAGGTTGGGATGAACGGCATTCCGCAGATGACCACGGATCGCTCGATCTCCCTCTATGGATTGTCCGACGTCATCCTCACCTATCACGATGGCACGGATAATAATTTCGCCCGGCAGGAGGTTTTCAACCGAATATCCAGCCTGAGCCTGCCAGGCGGCGTGACGCCTTCAGTGGCGCCGTTGTCCTCGCCTTCGGGTCTGATCTATCGTTACGTCCTGCAAAGCTCCGACCGGTCGCCGATGGAACTCAAAACTTTCGAGGACTGGATCATCGAACCCCAATACAAATCCATTTCCGGCGTGGCGGATGATTCAGGGTTCGGCGGGGGAACCATGCAATACCAGGTGCTGCTCGACCCGGCCAAGATTGCCGGGGTCGGCTTGTCCGTGTTGCAAGTGGAGAGCGCCCTGGCAGCCAACAACGGCAACGCTGGTGGCGGGTTTTATTCCCAAGGCGGTCAGTTCTATTACGTGCGCGGCCTGGGACGCCTGGAAACGGTGGAAGACATCGGCAACGTGGTGCTGGCGGTGCATGACGGCACCCCGGTGCTGCTCAAGGACGTCGGTCGCGTGGCCATCGGCATTGCTCCGCGACTGGGTGTGTTCGGCTACGAGAAGCAGGACGACGCCGTGGAAGGCGTCATTCTGTTGCGCACGGGCGAAAAAACTCAGGACGTGCTGAAGCGGGTTGAAGCCAAGACCAAGGAACTCAACAATCAGATACTGCCCAAGGACGTCAAAGTTCTTCCGTTTTACGATCGAACCGATTTGATCGCGCTGACGACGGACATCGTGGAGCGAAATCTGTTGCGTGGCATGTTGCTGGTCGTCGTGATCCTCATTTTCTTCCTTTATGATTTTCGCGCGGGATTGATTGTCGCCACCACGATTCCGCTGGCATTGCTCTTCGCGTTTATTTGTCTCGATCTCCAAAACGCCTCTGCCAATCTGCTCTCCATCGGTGCGGTGGATTTTGGTATCCTGGTGGATGCCGCGGTGGTGATGGTGGAAAACATTTTCCGCCAGATGGCCGCGCGCAAGGGAACGCCGGCTACCTTCATGGAAATCATCAGGGACGCCGCGGCGGAGGTGGATCGTCCGCTGTTTTACGCGGTCGCGGTGATCGTGGCCAGCTTCCTGCCGATCTATGTTCTGGCCGGACCTTCCGGCACCTTGTTCAAACCGATGGCGGACACCATGGTTTTCGCGCTGGTTGGTTCCTTGATTGTCACGCTGACATTGCTGCCGGTGCTGTGTTCATGGTTCATGCGAGCAGGCGTGCGGGAGCGGCGCAACGCCTTTTTTGAGGCCATCAAATCGACTTACACGAGCGGGTTGGATTTTTGTCTCGCCCATCCCTGGGGGACAACGCTCGCCTCGGCGATTTTACTGATGGTTTCGCTGCTGCTCATCCCACGCATCGGGGCCGAGTTCATGCCCCAACTGGACGAAGGCGCGCTGTGGGTGCGAGCCACGATGCCCTACACCATCTCGTTCGATGAATCGGCGAAAATCGCCCCCTGGATCCGGGAAGTTTTACGTTCCTTTCCGGAGGTCACCACCGTTGCCTCGGAACTGGGGCGGCCCGACGACGGCACGGATTCGACCGGCTTTTTCAACGTCGAGTTTTACGTTGGTCTCAAACCGTACTCGCAATGGACCGGCACGTACCGCACCAAGGCGGCGCTGACCGAGGCCATCAACCAGAAGCTTCAGTCTTTTCCTGGAATTATTTTCAACTACACCCAGCCGGCGGAGGACGCGGTGGACGAGGCGGAGTCAGGCTTGAAAAGCGCCCTCGCGGTCAAAGTTTTTGGTTCCGATCTGGATACACTCCAACAAAAGGGCAAGGCCATCAAACAGATCCTGGAGCGCGTGCGGGGCATCCGTGATGTGACCCTGGTGCAGGAACTGGGGCAGCCCAGCCTGAATATCAAAATCAACCGGGCCATGATTGCCCGGTACGGCGTAAACGTGGCCGACATCAATGGCTTGATCCAGACCGCCATCGGCGGGGACGTCGCGACCCAGGTGGTGCAGGGGGAAAAGCAGTTCGATCTTATTGTCCGTCTCGAAGACCAGTACCGCGACAACCCCGAGAAAATTGGAAACATCCTGGTGCCCACGCCGGCCGGACAACAAATTCCGCTCAAGGAATTTACGGACATTCAGGTGACGAACGGTGCCTCGTTCATCTACCGCCAGGACAATTCGCGCTACATCGGCGTCCAATTCTCGGTGTCAGGACGCGACCTTGCCGGCGCGGTGGAAGATGCCATGGGGCAGATCAACGGAAAGGTCGCCTTGCCGGAGGGCTACCGGCTGGATTGGGGTGGAGAATACACGGAATACACGGCTTCGCGCCGGCAACTGAATGTCATTCTGCCGCTGACCTTGTGCCTTATATTCCTTCTGCTGTTCGCACTGTATAGCAATTTAAAATTTCCGTTCATCACTGTGCTCGGTGTGGTGCTGTCGGCGCCGGTGGGTGGCATCGTGGCCCTCTGGATTACGGGCACGCCGTTTTCAGTCTCATCGGGCATCGGCTTCCTGGCCTTGTTTGGCGTATCGGTGCAGACGGCGGTCGTCTATATCTCCTGCGTCAATGAACTGCGCCGAAGTGGCGTTACCCTTGTGGAGGCTATTCGTGAAGGCGCGATCCTCCGGCTGCGTCCGATCATGATGACCGCGCTAGTGGCGGCGCTGGGGTTGTTGCCCGCGGCTTTGGCCACGGGAGTGGGCACGGATACCCAACGGCCATTCGCCCTGGTCATTGTCAGCGGCCTTTTCACACGTCTTTTGATCAGCGTCTTTCTGATGCCCGCGCTCTACTCCCTTGTGGCGCGCCCGGGCGACCGGCTGGAAGTGTGATGCCAGCATTGCCCTCCGCAATTTCCGCCCACAAAGGCTCAAAATCTGCGTCATCCCATGCCATCGGAGTTGCCGCCTTCGCTCCACCATTGGAAACAACGCCGGATATTTTCGCCTTGCATACCGGCTCAAAAGCGGGATTGCTGGCAGGGCATGTTGAAGCCCGTCGCGCATCCCGTTAGGCAACATGTGCAGGTGCAGTATGTGACGCCGTCGTGCTTACTCCGTCTGCTCTTTGCAGTGTGGTCGCTTTTTGCCTTCGTTCCCAAAGCGTTGACTGGTCAGGACGGCACGGGCATTTTGCCGGAAACTTCCCTGGCTGCCCATTATTTTGGCAACGACGCGCCCTGGTTTGAACAGAACATCCCCTTCTTCGATTGTTCCGACCCGCAAATCACGCGGATTTATTATTACCGCTGGCAGCTTTACAAGTCGCATCTCAAGGATCTGGGCCGCCGCGGCTTTATTGTCACCGAATTTTTGGACGACGTGGGCTGGGCCAAAAGACCCTTCCAGAGCCTCAACGATGCCACCGCGTTCCACATCAATGAAGGCCGCTGGCTGAGAGACAATCGTTATGTGGATGATTACATCAACTTCATGTATTCCGGCGGCAATGACCGCCATTTCAGCGAGGCCATCGCCGCCGCCGTTTATTCCCGTTACCTGGCCAATGGCGACCGCGCCTTCGCGCTGAAAAATCTAGATTCGATGAAACACATTTTCCAGCTCTGGAGGGATCACTACGATTCGTCCAAGGGGTTGTATTTCATCGAGCCGCTCCTCGACGCCACCGAGTACACCATCTCCTCCATTGACACCAGCGGGGGCCGGGACGGTTTCCTGCACGGAGACGCTTTCCGTCCCACAATCAATAGTTTCATGTTCGCCAATGCTGTGGCCATCAGCAAGCTGGCGGCGCTGGCGGGCGACACCAACACGGCTGATGTCTTCGCCGCGAACGCCGCAGCCATCAGGGAGTCGGTTGAGACCAATCTTTGGAATGATGGCATGCAACATTTCATCGACCGGTTCAAGGCCGACAACGAGTATGTCCATTACTGGGATTTTATCCGCGGACGCGAGCTGGCCGGCTACGTGCCGTGGTCCTTTGAACTTCCCGATCACGATCAGAAATACAACGCAGCCTGGAAGCATGTGCTTTCACCAGGGGAACTCGGCGGTCCTTATGGAATGCGCACCGTCGAGCCAAGTTACGAGTATTACATGCGTCAATACCGTTATGTCACCGAGAACGGAAAGCGGATGCCGGAATGCCAGTGGAACGGACCGACTTGGCCGTTTGACACCACGCTGGTGCTCGGGGCCATGGCCAACCTCTTAAACGATTACACCCAGGACGTGGTTCAGGCGGATGATTATGTCCGTTTGCTGAAGCAATACACCCGCCAGCATTTCTTGAACGGCGAGCCTGATTTACAGGAAGATTACAACCCGGACACGGGAAACGTCATCGTCGGATTGCAACGGAGCCATCACTACAATCATTCCGGCTACAATGATTTGATCATCACCGGCCTGGTCGGTCTGCGGCCCCGGTCCGACAACATCCTGGAAATCAACCCGCTGATTCCAACGGATCCGCATTCGACCAACGCCCTTGATTACTTCTGCCTGGAAAATGTTCCCTATCACGGGCAGTCGGTGACCATCGTGTATGACCGCGATGGAACACGTTATAAAAAAGGAGCGGGCCTCTCGGTGTATGTGAACGGCCGGCAGGTGCTGGCGCCATCGGCGTTGGGAAGAACGACCATTCCGATATCCGAACCCATAATCAACGCCTCGCCGCATCCGATTGATCTTGCGGTGAACATGACGAGGAGCGGCTTTCCAGCCGCATCTGCGTCGGTCAACAATTCTGCAAACGAACTTTATCAGGCCGTGGACGGCCGGGTCTGGTTTTACCCGAATGTCCGAAACTACTGGTCGAATGAGGGATCGCAGACCAACGAGGACTGGTTCAGCCTGGATTTTGGCGCCGAAAAACAATTCAGCTCGGCAGAACTTTATTTCTATAGGGACGAGGCCAGGTTCAAGGCGCCGGAAAAATGTACTGTTCAATATTGGAACGGTCAGGATTGGGCGGACGTTTCCGGCCCGCACATGACGCCGGAAAAACCCCTGGCAAACGGGGAAAACACAATTACTTTCCAACCGGTGACCACCTCAAAACTTCGTATCCTCTTCACGAACCCGAAACAAGCCGCCATCGCCCTGGTTGAAGTGAAAACACTTGAATAGGAAGAGCTGCGCTCCCTAACAAGATGTTGCGACTTGACCGCCTCGGGCTTTTATTCACGGCGGAAGCGGCCGGCCCTTGGTTTCTGGCGCGAACGGCAGAATCAGCAGTCCGATGAGATAAATCAAGGACACGGCGCTCGCGGCGCGGCCAAAGCTTCCCAGCGCCGTGACGAAGTACCCGGTGACAAAAGGACCAACGGCGGCCAGCACGCGGCCGAAGTTGAAACAAAACCCGGCGCCAGTCGCGCGAATCCGCGTGGGATACAACTCGGGCAGGTAAATCGAAAACCCGCTGAAAATGCCGTTGTTGAAAAAGCCCAGCAGGGGCAGCAGCAGCATTACCTCGACGTAGGTCCGCGGAGTCAGAAAGGTGACGGGCACCATCACCAGGCTGCCCGCGCACATAAGGGCAAAAACCGCCCGCCGGCCCACGCGATCAGCCAGTGGACCGAAACTGAGATATCCCGCCAGCGCCCCAACATTCAGCAGCATGGTGGCGTAGCTGACCCGGCCCGTGAGTTCGGATGCGTTCATGCCTTTCAATTCCGGCAAGGCGCGGACGAGTGTTGGCGTCCAGTTCGTCGCTCCCCACAAACCGAAGACAGCCACAAATGCCAGTCCGGAGCCCACCAGTGTGGGCCGCAGCAGCCCAGGCGAAAACAATTCCCCCAGTCTCGATGGGCGCACTCCGACGGCCTGACGCTCTTCGGCACGGGCCTTGACCCATCGTTCCGGTTCCTTGACCCACAAGAAAACCAGGAGCGCGACCAAGGCCGGTGCGGCACCGACCACGAATATGGGGCGCCAACCATAGTTTCGCAAAAGCAGATTGAGGATCGCCGCCACCAAAAATCCCGCGGCCCACGCTGACTGCAACAGTCCAGCCGCACTGGTGCGTTTGTCTTCCGGCCATACTTCCGCCACCAGCGCCGCGCCTGCTGCCCATTCGCCACCAATGCCCAGCGCCGTCAGGAAACGGAATAGCGCCAGTTGCCACCAGGTGTGCGACAAGGCGGCCAAGCCGGTGAACACGGCGTAAATCAGGATGGTGAAAACCAGCGCCTTCGTACGCCCCAATGAGTCCGCCACCAGTCCGAACAGGACGCCGCCAATGGCCCAACCTATTAAAAAAATTGAGAAAACAATCCCGCCGTACCAACCGATTACTTCGTCGGTGACGGGGGCGCCACCGGGAACGCGCAGGAGATCATGCAGCGCCGGTTGCAGAACCAGCGCGTAGAGCGTGGAGTCCATCGAATCGAACACCCACCCGAGCCACGCGACGAAGAGCACCAGCCATTGGTAGCGCGTGACTCCTTGACGCCACGAAGCCAGGTTCACGAGACGGATTTGTACCGAATCCTTTCAGCAATGGAAAGCGACAATGTAAGAGACCCGGTCCACTCCGGTGTCATGAATTCAGAAGTCACCGCGACCACGCAACGGCGTTTGAATGTCAGGTCAGGCTGAAGCTTTGAGGCGGTCGTTCTTGACCAATTTGCCGCCGTTGGCTTTGAGATAATCCTGGATCATTCGGACTCGCGCCATGGTGGTGGAGACACGGGTGCGACCATCGGTAAAAAACCGGTAATGCGCGAGCAGCTTGCCCATCTCCATGATCTCAACCTGGGCAGTTTTGGTTTTCCAGAGCTGGCCTTTTTGCAGAGCGGGAAGTGCGGCGGATGATGAGGATTTCATATCGAAGACAGTCTGGCACGAAAGTGGCAAGGAACCGAGCTTTTTTTAACACGAAAGTTGTTTTGAGGAGCAGCGGTCGCGGCTTGCGCCTCTGCGATGATTTATTGGGCGGGCTTGCCCTCGGAAGCAGCCTGATGACTGGCTACGCTTGCGGCCATGGTGTTGACGTTCTGAAGGATGCGCCGCGCGGCCTCGGGATCGGCGATTTTCAGGCCGTAATTCTTGTCCAACGCAACGACGATCTGGAGGGCATCGACGGAATCCAAGCCCAGGCTGCCGGGGCCAAACAAGGGCTGTTCGTTGCCGATTTCCTCGGGGCCGACCTGAAGCATGAGGTTTTCCACCATCAGCCGTTTGATGTCCCGTTTCAGGGTTGCTGTGTTATCCATTGCAAAGTCCGGGCGTCAATATGAGGGGAAATCCTGCAATATAGCAGGGAACAGCGCAAGGACAGAATCGGCCAAAACGGGTGCATTTCCGCGATCAAGCGGCAAATGGAGCGCAAGCTGCTGCGGGTCAAACGATTTCCACAGGGCACTTGGGCAGGGCATCAATGAACGCCTGCCCGTAGCGCTTGACCAAAACACGGTTGTCGAGGACGACAACAATCCCGGTGTCGGTCTTGGTGCGGATGAGGCGGCCGACGCCCTGCCGGAATTTGAGGATGGCCTCGGGGAGGGAAAAATCGGCGAAGGAGTTGCCGCCGTGGGCCTCGATATTTTCAATGCGGGCCTCAATGAGCGGATGGTCGGGAACGGCAAAGGGCAGGCGGGTGATGATGACATTGGAGAGCGCCTCGCCAGGCACATCCACCCCCTGCCAAAAGCTGTCGGTGCCGAAGAGCACGGAATTCACGTTGTCCTTGAATTTCTCAAGCATGACGGAGCGCGGCGTGCCGGTACCCTGGATATAACATTCCAGTTCAAGCTTGTCGAAGAACGGCTGCATCAATTCGCCAACTTCCTGCATCAGCTTGAAATTGGTGAAGAGGACGAAGGCCTTGCCGTGGGTCTGGCCGACGAAATGTTTGATCCAGTGGATGAGCGAATCGCGATACTCCGAGTCGCGGGGGTCGGGCATCTTGCGGACGATGAAGAGCTTCATCTGGCGTTCGTAATCGAACGGCGTGCCGGTCTGGAGCAGGGTCGCATCCTCGGCGCCGACGCGGTGGACAAAGTACGAGAGCCCAGACTGTGGAGAGCGAGATGCGGAACGTGGGGCAGAGCCGGCTTTGACGGGTTTGGGAGATTGACCGGCGCTGGTGGCGAGGGTGGCGCTGGTCATGATGATGGAGGTATCCGAGCCAAAGAGGCGGCGGCGCAGAAAATCGGCGACGTCCACGGGAGCGGCGTTGAGGGCAAGATTTTTTTGCGTCCGGCCGGCGCGTTCGACCCAATAGACATGATCGTTGGCGCTTTGGCCGAGGAACATGGCGATTTCTTCGCGCAACTCTTGGAGGCGGCGGTTGCACTCGACAAGTTCCTGACCGGTGTCCTTGTCGTCGGTAAGCTTGATGAGTTCGCTGATGGCCTCGCGCAGCCTTTGGATGGGGAGGGTGACGTTGTCCTGGACAAGGTCGGGCTGGCGGATGCGAAGTTCGGTCCAGGAACGCTTGGCCGGGGCCTTCGCATTCCCACTGTCTTCGCCGCCGGCAGATATTTGCCGGCGCAAATCTTCGCAAGCGCTTTCCACCTCAGTGAAGAATTTATCCGCCTCGCGCAAAAGGTCCGCGACGAGCATGACAGCCGCGCCCTGACGCAAAGTGGCAAGGATGCCCTTCTCGGTGCGTGGATTCCAGAGGCGTTGCAGAGCATAACGGAGCTGCCCGCTGGAAACGCTCAAACCGATGTGTCGCGAGGCGACGCTTTCCACCTGGTGAGCCTCATCGAAGATAACGAAATCGTTTTTGAAAAGGATGCCGCCTTCGACATCCTCGTCCAACCCGCCCAGGAGGGTAAAGAAAAGTGTGTGGTTCACGACCAGGACATCAGCGGAAAGGATGCGCTTGCGGGCGCGTTGGAAAAAGCAAACGCCGTTTTGCTTGCCGAACTCGGACTGGTGGCCGCAGATTTTGGGCGAGCAAAGGCCGCGCTCGGAGCAGACATGCGACCAGACCTTTTGGTCGGGTTCGGTCTCGAAGTCCGAGAGGCTGCCGTCCTCGGTGGTCTTGGACCATTCAAAGATGCGTTTGAGTTCCTCGGCCTCGGGCGAGGTAAAGAGGCTGTCGGCCTGTTGCATGGCCTTGGCGAGGCGGCGGGAGCAGAGGTAATTCGCGCGGCCCTTGAGCATGGTATAGCTGAAGCGGACGGGCAGGATTTTCTCCAGCATGGGCAGGTCTTTTTGGGTGAGCTGCTCCTGCAAATTGATGGTATGCGTCGATACGACGGCCTTTTTCTGGTGGCCCACGGCGTAAAGGATGGCGGGCGCGAGGTAGGCGAGGCTTTTGCCAACGCCGGTGCCGGCTTCGACGACGAGATGCTCGCGCTTGGCGAGGGCGGTTGCGACGGCGACGGCCATTTGCTGCTGCTGCGGGCGGTATTCGAAATTGCTGGCCTTGGACAGGATGCCGCTCGGCGAAAAGAGGGTTTCGACCTGCTGGATAAGGTCGGAAGCGGGACCCGCCGGTTGGGGTTCAACGGTGGAGATCATTTCAGGCAAATTGAAGTCCTCAATGTGCTACATTTCTTCGAAAGATATAGTTAATGTCCAAATACAATTGGCCACATCCGACCACATCAGCTATGTTATTTTAACCTTCAGAGATCGGATTGGCCTATCGTACATTATATCAAGATGGTCCTTGAGCGATTTGTTACTTCGTATGGATTTCATTAAGGATTTCTCTTGGCGTTTAAGTAACGCAGTCTTGTTCTTTATCTCTGAGCTTTCGTGATGAATTGCAAGCTGAATAGAAAGAGGAAGCTCCTTTTCATACTTGCTCAAAATGAAATCAAACGAATCCTTGCCGCCCAAATCAATATAAATCACGTTAAGAAAGAATAGTGCAGTGGCTTTATCCTTCTGTGTTAAATCAGATCCGTCAATTTCCAAGGCCGCCACCTCAATTGCCTTCTCAAAAAAACTATACGCGTAGCTGTCCCTCAGTATTCCCTGAAAAACACATAGCAGGTGCATCTCGGAGAAGCCGGACAGCTCACTTTCGATTGCCCGGTTAACGATTTGATTATAATATATTGCTGCTTCCTTAATTACTTTAATGAGGCCGCGCTCAATAACCCCGTAAGGGCTAGAGGAACCAGCCATGAAATAATTTCCCATGTTTATCATTTTTAACAATTTTGCGCCTTCACTCTCTGTTTGTTGTGCTAATATTGCCTCTAATAAATCTGGGCAATCCTTGAGTAAACCCGCAAAAAAGAAAAACGTATTCATCCAGTATAGTTTAAATACTCTACTATCTACGACAAGCCCGCCTTCTCTAAGTTTTTTCTTTGCATAAAAGTACTCAGCGAATGTCTTGTGCTTAAAGCACATTCTCTTCTCCAGGGAATCCACCATTATTATCCCAGCTCTGACAGTCAAGATGTCAAAAAGCCGCGCCGAGTCGATGCCGAGATTCCTTGGCCCAAGGTAATCATTAACTATTGTTTTCGCGTCATCAATCGACATATAATGCAATTCGTTCTCGATTACAAAACTGGCTATTCGCATCAAAATATTATCCAGTGCCTCGTATTCCTTTTGCGTCTGTAATCCCTTTTCTAAATCCCAGCGCCCCAAAACTAATTCCAAGTACTTGGAGTAAAGTTCCGTCATGTTCGACGGAATTTCCTTTGTATTCTCTTGTAGAAGATTCGCCAAAAGAATCGCTGAAATAGGACTTTTGGGGAGTTCTTTAAACAAATTGGATTTCTTTAGATCCTCCAGGATCCTTTTCGAGAGATTCGCGCCGCTGCATAATTTCTGCACAAATTCTATAACCCGTTGTGTAGACAATGGGCGGATCTCAAGTCGCTGGCTCTGCCGAAGCAAATCCCAATTCTGCTTTATGGAGCCTAAGTACCTGCTCGTAATCACAGCGCAAAACTTTGCATTAGCGTGGACCACATTCATTAGAGTAGAAAGCAATCTTAATTGCTCTTCTACTTCGACATTTTTTTCATCTACTCCATCTATTAGGAACAAAATTCGAGAATTCTCTTTTAGTTCGCTGAGTGCCCCCTTATTGACGTAATCAGTGACAACCCTCTGCAGGTCGCCCGCATAATTGTCCATCAGGTGTTTATAGGAGAGGATAATCGGCACAACGTTAGATGCCAAAAAATGTTGCGGGTGCGTGAAATGTCGAATGAGTTGGCGTAGCAGCTTTGATTTGCCGGCGCCCATTTCTCCTTCAATTAATAGAACTTTCTCCCTTAATACCGTTTGGTAAATGTCCACCTTTTGACGCTTCTTTCGTTGCGTGTTCACCGTCTCCCAACATTTTTCTTGAATTGCATAAATATCTTGTTCCACATAAAGATCCGCGTGATTCTTTGCGAGGCTGACGCTGCGATCAAGCTCGTCACTCCGAATCCTTAAATTATTTAGGTAGTCACCGATCTGGAGTGGGATATCCGTCCAGAAATTGGGGACATATTTATCGATTAATTTAGCGAGCATGTCCCCGGCTATGAAGATTATTTTTCTGCCGCGGTTTTTTTCAAAGATTTTTTCCTTTGCGCCATGGGATATGCCCAATGTCGAAATCACCCACGCTTCACTGATATTCACTTTTTGTTTTCCCGAGTCAAAGAATTTGGGAATAAAAGACTCGTCTACTTGCCTATCTATATCGGTTATTGCTGACTGGTCGATTTTCCCAACTTTGGCTACCACCGTGATGTACTCAATTTGATCGAATGTTTCTTCAGCACGCGACAATACAAAATCTGCGCCCATCTCGTTTGCGCCGTGTGTATATTCCACGGTTTTGACGTGCGTAATGTTCGGCAACAACAATTTCAAAAGCGGATGAAACTCCGCCACTTCGTCTCGAATCGCCTCGAGTCTTTTGCGTTTATCTTCTTCCATAATATATCTCCTGCTTTAGTCCGCGAGGCTTGCCGCTGGCTTGTCGGCTTGATTCTTCATTTGATGACCATGCTGTCCGTTTGTAAAGGCCTTTTGGTATATTTTAGTTGGTCAAAGTTCGGCTGGCAGGTTGGAGTTCAACGTCGGAGATCACGTCTCACGGACGCGGCGGACGACGATTTCCTGGGCGGCCTTGTTTTTGACGATCATGTTCGCGGGCAGCACGCCGCGCCAGTTGGTGCCGGGATAAATGACGGAGCCGCAGCCAATAATGCTGCCGGGGTTGAGGACGGAGTTGCAGCCGACTTCCGCGCCGTCGCCAAGGAGCGCGCCAAATTTGCGCAGGCCGGTGTCGAAGGGTTTGCCGTCCAATTCGAGGAAAATATTACCGGGGAGGGATTTGAAATTGGAGAGGACAACGCCCGCGCCGATATGGGCTTTCACGCCGAGAATGGAGTCGCCGATGTAATTGAAGTGGGGGGCGACGGCCTTGTTGAACAGCAGCGAATTCTTCAGTTCGGTGGAATTGCCGATGGTGCAGCCGTCGCCGATAATGACGTGGTCGCGGATGTAGGCGTTGTGGCGGATTTCACAATTTTTGCCGATGATGGCGGGGCCCTTGATCATGACGCCATCCTCAATGACCGTGCCGTCGCCGATGAACACTTTTGGACCGATGGAGACCCCGGGACGGGCGAATTTCTGGCCGTTGGGCTGCATGCGGGATCCAACGTGGGCCTCGATGTGGGCCTTGATTTTTTTGAGGGCGTCCCAGGCGAATTCGCAGCCATCGAAGAGGGCGGCGTGGTCGGTCTGGCTCAAATCAAACAGGTCGGCCGGCTTGAACATGGGTTGAAGGTAACGGAAAAGGACGGGAAGTCATGCCAGAAATGCGCGCCGCTGACGGGGGTTGGCTTTATTTTTTGCCGGCCTTCAGGATTTCCGTTCCGGCAAGCAGGACCGGCCCACGACCATGCAGGTCGTCAAAAGGCTGTTTGCGCTTGATGTAGAAATCCAGGTCCCTGCCAATGCCTGTTCCCTCGCAGGTGCCGACGACCGCGCCGTCGGGCCGCACATTGCGGCTGATGCCGGCAAACGCCTGACGGGCCACTGCCAGGTTGGACGGATCAATCCAGCCGCGATTGACCGCGCGCGCGATGCTGTAGGCGAACATCGCCGTGCCGGAGGTTTCCTCCCAAAGTTCCGGCTGGTCCAGGATCTGCCGCCACATGCCGTCGGGTGCCTGGACTTTTTTGAGGCCTTCAACCTGTTTGCGCAGGATGTTCAGCAGCGCCGGACGCAGCGGGTTATTTTGCGGCATTGCCGAAAGCGTTTCCACGATGGTGACCATCGCCCAGCCGTTGCCGCGGCTCCATTTGAACGGCGCGTGCTTCTTTTCACTCACGAAATAGCCGTGAAACCAGAGGCCGTCCGTATCCTGTTCCAGCGCGGCCTGATGAATGATCTGGCCCGCGGCGTCATCAATGAATTTCTGGTCGCCGGTGTAGCTGCCATAACGG